>JAHJUF010000241.1 GCA_018829095.1 Pseudomonadota bacterium
GGGCACCTGGTAATGGAAATGGTCCCCCAGGCCCCTCAGGAGCACGCCCTTTTCCCGGTACAGTTTGGCGTAGTACAGGGGGATGTCCCAAACGCCGTAGATGGTGTGGTTGCCCACGTACAGGCACGGCCGACTCTTTTTTACGTTTTCCAGGCCCAGGTACACGGGCGAGAAGTACAGGCGGCCCAGGGTGGTCATGCGCCAGAGCGCCTCCGGGTCCACGGGCAGTTGGTCGCTGGTTTTGGGTGTTCTCTTTTCCTTGGTCATCGGTATCGTATCCGGGCCTTGCGGCCTCCTTTTCGTGATGGAACGGCCTAAGCCGGGATGTTTTCCGACACGGCCAGCATGATCTCGTCCAGGCGCCTCACCACCAGGGAGAAATGCCCCTCTCCGGGCACGAACACGGCCCGGCGCCGGGGCAGGAGGCTCGCCACTTCCCGGCCCATGGCCGCTGGCACCACCGTGTCCGCCTCCCCGTGCCACAGGCGGATGAAGAGCGGGATTTCCGAAATGTCGAAGTCCCAGGGGCGTCCGTAGAGGGCGAGGTCCAGGGCCGGTCCCCGGGACCCCTGGCGGAAGGCCTCGTAGATGGAGTCCACGATGATCCCGGCCAGACGCCGGTCCGAGCCCAGGATTTCCCGGTCCGGACCGGGCTCGCCTTTGATCAGGGCCTCCAGGAATCCCCGGGGGCACTGGCCCGTCCGGGCCGTGGCCAGGGAGAACAACCCCCGGCAAAGGGGCGGGGCTGACCGGGACAGGCCCAGGAAAACCCGGTTGATGCCGATCATCTCCTGGGGCAGGGGCCGCCCGGCCACGGGCCCCAGGCCGCACACCAGGGCCGCAGCGTCCATGCGATCCGAAAGTCTGGCCGCGCAGGCCAGGAGATACGGCCCGCCGCCGGACACCCCGATGGCCGAGAACCGCCCCGCTCCCAGGGCATCGGCCAGGGCGGCCACATCATCCGCCCAGGACCCGATGGTCCGGTCCGGGGCAAAGTCCGAAAGCCCGTATCCCGGCCGGTCCGGGGCGATGACCCGGACGCCGTGGGCCAGGGCCGGCCCGTGGGCAAAGGACGCCTCCAGGCGGCTGGCGGGAAATCCGTGGAAATAGAACACCGGCCGTCCGTCCGGGCAGCCGTACTCCCGATAGGCCAGAACCCTTCCGTCAGGCAGGACCAGCTTCCGGTTTTCCTCCGGGACGGGGCAGGCGCCCCCGTTTTTCCCCATGAACCTCTTCCTCCCTCATCCCTACCTGGATTTGCGGTATTCCTCCAGAAGGGCCAAAAGCTCGTCCAAGACCTCCCGGGGATAGAGTACCCCGGCCATCTCGTCCCAGAGAGGCCGGGTGCGGCGCATAATCCCGGCCTTTTCCTCCTCGTTCATGGTCACCACGGTGAGGCCGTACTGGCGCATGGCCGTGAGGCACTGGGCATTCTCTATGCGGGAAGCCTTGCAGAAGGCATCCTGCCAGGACTCCCGTCCGGCCAGGATGTTGGCCTTGTACCGGTCCGGCAAGGCCTCCCAGGCCCGGCTGGACACGGCGCAGACCGAGGGGGAGTAGCGCACGTCCGTGGCGTTGACGTGCTTCACCAGGCTGTAGAGCTGGGTGGCCACGGCCCAGATGGGGGGGCCGATGTAGGAGTCGGCCCGGTCTCGGCGCAGGGCGTCGTTGAATTCCGGCACGTCCACGGGCACGGCCTGGGCCCCCAGTTTGGCCAGCAGGGCCTCCTCCAGGGGGCCCATCCAGGTCAGGAACCGGGCCCGGGCGAAATCCCCGGGCTGGGTGAAGGGGTATTTCACGCTGTAGAACTGGTCGAAACCCTGGTCCAGCCACAAAAGGAGCTTCAGGCCCCGTTCGTTGATGAACCGGTCGAACACCGGGTACATGCGGGGCTTGACGTAGTCCAGTTCGTCGTAGCCGGAAAACAGGAAGGGCAGGGCCACCACACCCATCTGGGGGCAGGCCATGAGGGCGCCCTGGGCGCTGGTGCCTGTGGCCTCCAGGTCCCCTTCCCGGATTTTCCGGAGGTAGTCTTCATCGTCCCCCAGGATGCCGCCGTAATACACCTTGAGGGAGAGGGTCCCCTCGGTGGCCTCGTCCACCCCGGGGATGAGGATTTCGCTGATCTGGCGGGCGTAGCCGATGCCCCGGGGGGCCAGGGTGCCCGCCCGCCAGATCACCTTGTCTCCGGCGGCCGAGGGCCCGGCCACGGCGAGGAACACCAGGACGGCCATGGCCGCCCCTACAGCGCGAAAAACCCGTTGCATGGCTTGTCTCCCCAGGGGTTGCGGGTGGGTGGAAAATTTTCGCCATCAGAAACAGGAGGGGAGTAAGCCCCCCTTTTTTCAGCGGGTCGGGTTTCGCGCCCCCCTTTGGGAAAGGGGGGCTTTTTCCCGTCGGCTTCCCCCCCTCTTTTTATCTCCGGGAGCAGGTTTTGCTGCGTGGGCTTACCGGACTTCCGCAGCCAGGACCCGGATGAAGCTTTTTCTCCGGCTCCGGGGAAGGGGCAGGAAGCGGAAAAAGGGTTCGGGTTCATGGGCCTGGACCCGGTCAAAGCCGAGATCCCGAAAGGTCCGGGCCACCTCATCGGCGGACCGGAAGTGGAGCCAGGTTTTCGCCCCGGTGGTCCAGGCCATGAGGGCGGCGCTGGTCTTCAGCAGACCCTGGCTCACGGGGTTTCCGTGGCCGGTCACGATATCCGCCAGGTACAGGCCCCAGGGGAACCGGGAAAGGATGCGCGCCATCCGTTCCCACACCGTTTGCATGGTAACAAAATCAAAGTAATTCACCAAGCCCTCGGTGACCAGGATCACGGGCCGGTCCGGGTCCAGGTATTTTTCGGCAACAGCCTCCAGGCTGTGTTCGCCTCCCTGGGCCAGGATGTCCGTTTCCACCACTTGGTGTCCAGGGGCCAGGAGCCCGGCCGAGTCCAGAAGCTCCCGCTTCCGGGCGGCCATGGCCGGGAGGTCGGCTTCCACGTAGCGCAGCCGGGCGCCGTGGCGCGCCATGAACCGGAAGCCCCGGGGGGAGAGCCCGCAGGCCGGTTCCAGGACCTGGACCGCGCCCTGTTCCACCGCCCGGTCCATGAGGAAATCCAGGATGTGGTGGCGCTGGAGCAGGTAGGTGTCCAGGTCCGAGATGCCCAGGATGTTTTTGCCCATCCACATGGGCGGCCGCAGGGCCCGGTGGAGGAACCGGCCCGTGGCCGAGCCCAGGGCCGGGTGGGACAGGCCGTTTCTCACCCACACCTGGCTGGTGTAATGGGCTGTGAACCCGATGCCGGCCCGGTCGTCCCGGGGTTTCAACAGGGATGCGGCTCGATGAATCATAAAGATCTCCCAAGGATGAGGGCCTTTTTCTCCGTGGCCCGGGCCGCGATGCCCATGCCGAAGCGAAGGGCGGCCGCAAGCCGGGCCAGGGGCGTTTCTCCCGCCAGGGCGGCGGGCCCCGCAGCCTGTTCGGCGAGATCCTGGGCCAGGGCCCCGGTCTCGCGCATGGCCACGGAAAGGGCGGCCGCGCCCGGGTGGGCGGTGTCTTGCTCCAATTGCTCCCCAGCCGCCAGGCTTATGGCAAAAAGCCCCCGGGAAAGGGCCAGGGCGCGTCCGGCGGCCAGGGCCCGGGCATCGTCCCATTCCCCGCCGGAAGCCTCCCTGGCCAGTTCCAGTTCCCGGGCCAGGGACCCGGCGAAGAGGGCGGTCATGCAGGCGTCCTCCACGTCCCGGAAGGGCTTCACCACCTGGAGATAGGCTTGGCCCGGGGTCCCCAGGACCTGGGATTTTTCCACCCGTACGCTCTCCAGCCGGATGCCGCCGTGGGGCGAGGGCCGGAGCGCGGCCACGTCCATGGGGGCGGTTTTTTCGAGCCCCGGGGCGTCCGCCGGGACCAGGAAACAGGTGAATTTTTTGTTTTTCCCCTCCCCGCCGGACACGGCCACCACGGCGAAGAGGTGGGCCACCGGGCCGTTGGTGAGAAAGGCTTTTTCCCCGGAAAGGAGCCATCCTTTTCCATCGGGCCGGGCCATGGTTCGCATTTTGGCGGGATGGGCCCCGGTGCCGGGCTCGGAAGCCGCCAGGGAGAGGATGACCCGGCCCCGGGCCAGTTCCGGGAGCCATCGGCGTTTCAGGGCCAAGGAGCCCAGCCCGGCTACCAGGAAGCGGGCGGCCACACACTGGATCATCCAGGAGGCCGCCAGGCCCAGGCAGCCCCCCTCCCGGGCCAGGGCCTCGCCGCAGGCCGCGATGGCCGGGTACCCGCCCCCGGTGCCGCCGAAGAGTTCCGGCAGGCCCACGCCCAAAAGCCCCTCCCGGCCCAGGAGGTCCCAGAGGTCATGGGGAAACCCGGCCTGGGAAGCCAGGTCTTCCGCCCGGGGAGCCACTTGCTTGCCCGCGAAATCGGCCATTTTTTCGGCCAGGGCCAGAAGCTTTTTGGGGGAGAGGTTTTTCATGGGTTGTCTGGTTTGCTTTTCTATTCCGCCCTACAGAATCAAATCCTGAATGAAATCCGTAAGCTGGTTCAGATTTTGGCAGGGGCGGACCTCGTTGACCCGGGTTTCGAAGGCGCGCATCTCCGAGTCGCCGGAATACCAGAAGCCTTTGGCCTCGGGGTTCAGCCAGATGACCCGGCGGCATTTTTCCCGCATCTCCTCCAGGAGGCGCAGCTCGGGATTCAGGTAGTTGGACCGGCCGTCTCCGATGATGATGAGGGTGGTTTTCTTGTTCAGGACCTCCATGTGGTTCCGGCTGAACTGGCGGAAGGTGGCTCCGTAGTCCGTGGGCGCGCCGTATTCCAGTTCCGCCTCGGCCAGGACCTTGTCGATGGCCCGGCTGATTTCGTTGTCCTCGAAGATGCCCGTGACCTCGGCCAGGCCCGCCACGAACACGTAGCTCCTCACCCGGGTGAAGCATTCCTGGAGGGAGTAGAGCATGTTGAGCATGAAGCGGGCCGCGGACCAGACCGAGCCGGACACGTCGCAGAGGGTGACGATCTTGCCTTTTTTCGGGGGCTTGTTCCGGCGGACCAGTTCCATGGGCACCCCCAGGTACCGGCCGCTCTTGCGCAGGGTTTTTTTCACGTCCAGCACGCCGCGCTTCTGGCGGGAGTAGCGCAGGGATGCGAGATCCTTGAGTTTCCGAACGAGCTGGTCGATGACCTCCCGCATTTCAGCCACTTCCTTGGGGGTCAACGAAACAAAGGACCGCTCGCCGATCTCCCCCAGGCGCTTCTCGTAGGCGCTTCTCGCCTCAGCGCCCGCCTCCAGGGGCCGGTCCTCGCCGGAGATGAGGCGGCGGGCCGCGTCCAGGCGGGAGAGGAAATGCTCCTCAAGCTCCCGGCGGGTCTGCCAGGGCAGGTTGTCCGGGTTTTCCCCCAGGCGGCGCAGGAGGCCGTCCTTCACCTTGCCCGCGGCCAGCATCATCTCCAGCCGCCGGGCCACTTGGCCCAGGTTGCCGCCCATGGCCATGGCCGGCCGGTCGCCGTCCGTTTCCAGGGCCCGCAGCTTTTCCAGGAAGGCCAGGGGGTCCCCGGCCATGAAATCCAGGGCTGCCTTGAAAGCCGGGTCATCCGGGAACTCCTTGGCCAGTTCCCGGGCCAGGCGTGCGGCCTCGGGGGCCAGGAGGTCCTTGGAAAGCCCCGCGTCCTCCCGGAACTCGTGGAAGAAGAGGTGGAACAGGTGGTCGAACCGGGGCTGGTCCCGGCGGCTCTTGGCGAAATTGGCCCGGAGCACCCGGTGGAAGGCCTGGGGGTCCGTGACATCCACCAGGGCCAGGTGGGTCAGGGTGTCCATGACCTCGGCCTGGGACACCATGAGCCCGGCCGCCCGGGCGCAGGTCGCGAATCTTATGATGAGGCGGTCCATGTCAGCCCCGCCTTGTCAGCCACTTTTTTGATGTTCTCCCGGACCTTGCCCGAGTCGGACCGGTACTTCACCAGCACGGACAGGGTCTCCTCCACCACGGCCGGGGAAAGCTCCTCCACCTGGAGCACCACCAGGGACCGGGCCCAGTCCAGCGTCTCGGAAATACAGGGCTTCTTTTTCAGATCCAGGTCCCGGATGGCCCGGACGCTGTCCACGAGTTGGTCTCCCAGGCGCTGGCCGATGCCGGGGAGCTTGAGCTGTACGATGCGGCGTTCCAGGTCCCGGTCCGGGTAGTCCAGATACAGATGGATGCACCGGCGTTTCAGGGCGTCGGACATGTCCCGGTAGTTGTTGGAGGTGAGCACCACAAAGGGGATGTGCACCGCCTTTTTGGTGCCCAGCTCGGGGATGGACACCTGGAAGTCGGAGAGGATTTCCAGCAAAAACGCCTCGAACTCCGGGTCGGACTTGTCCACCTCGTCGATGAGCAGCACCACGGGTTTCAAGGAGGTCAGCGCGGCCAGGAGAGGCCGGGGCTGGATGAACCGCTCGGAGAAAAAGGCGTCCTCCTGGTTGGCGATGCGGTCCACGGCCTCGGAAAGGCTCCCGGCGCCGGAGATGATCTCGCTGAGCTTGTCCTTGACCATCTGGGTGTAGAGAAGCTGCTTGGCGTATTCCCACTCGTACAGGGCCTTGGCCTCGTCCAGCCCCTCGTAGCACTGGAGGCGGATCAGCTCCCGGCCGAGGCATTTTGCCACAGCCTTGGCCAACTCGGTCTTGCCTACGCCGGCCGGGCCCTCCACCAGCACGGGCTTGCCCGTGGCCTCGGCCAGAAACACAACGGTGGCCGCCTCGGGGGAGCAGATGTAATCCGCCTCCTCCAGGCGCTGCCGCACGGCTTCCACGTTTTCAAACTCCATGGGTCTTCCTTTTCAAGTGAAGGATCATGCAACAGAGAGAATCATAGGCCGGGGGAGAGGTTGGAAGCAAGGGGCGAGTCGGAAGAAGAGGGATCCGGGGGAAGCCCCCCTTTCCCAACGGGGGAGAAAGCCGCCGCATTTCCAAAAGAACACCCTTTGGCGCCGCTCAAACGCAAGGTGTTCACCGAAGTCTTGTAGCCTTGGGGGGGTAAAGCGCAACCATATGAAAACGAAGAGTTTTTTGAGATTGGAGTGCGGGGGAAAAGCTTTTTCAACCTTCAAGAATGGTGGAGATGCAGCAAGTCGTCATCCCGGCGAAGGCCGGGATCCAGGGCTTTTGTAACGCATGGAAAAAACTGGATTCCGGCCTTCGCCGGAATGACGGCTGGGGTGAATTTCGGGCTTTTTGCGTCTCCTTCAGGAACATCCTACAGATTCATGCCCAGGCCCGCTCCGATGACGTGGCGGTCGTACTCGTAGAGGGGCAGGTTGGAGTCGGCGCGGGTGAAGTTGTACAGGAGCCAGAACTCCCAGGGGCCGGCCGCCCGGAAGGTCAGGTCCGCGCTGGTGGTGAAAATCGTGTCCTGGCGGGCCTCGTTGAAAAAGCTGTGGGGGTTGTCGTACTCCACGTCCTCCATGACTCCGGACAGGGTGAGGGCGAGGCGCGAACCCAGGGGCACCCGGGCCACGGCAGCCCCCAGGACCGACTCCCGGTCCCAGTTGTCGCCGTCCGCCTCCACGGTGCGCCAGTCCCCGGAGAGCCGGAAAAATCCCCCGGAGAAGAGGAAGAGGTAGCCGCCGCCCCCCCCCAGGGTGTCGGCGTCCTGGTCGTCCCCGGCCAGGGAGGAATCCGGGGATTGGTACCCCGTTTGGGAGGCCGCGCCCCAGGCCTCCAGGCTGTGATTTTTGGCGAGCTCCAGGGCCAGGGTGGGCTGGACGCTCCATCCATAGGAATCCGTGAGGTTGTCTTCGGTGGAGAAATTCACGGACACGGGGAGTCGGCAGGAGATCCGGCCCTGGCCGTATCCCGGCTCCAGGGTCAGAGCCTGGCCCGTGAGGTTGTACTGGTCGTAGGAGAGGTGGGCGTCGGCGTAGAGCCAATACCCGGCCCGGAAGGTCCAGGGGCTGTCCGAGACCCGCTGCCAGTCCAGGGCGAGGTTGGCCACCGCGGCCCAGTCGTCCTGGTCCTCGTCCAGATTCTGGGCCTGGACAAAAGCATCGTCCCAGGGCCATGCTCCCACGTTGTTGTCGTATTGGGCCCCCAGTCGGAAGTTGGCGTACAGGGACTTTTCCTCCACCTCCCCGTCTCCGGCCAGGGTCTGGTCCCGGGAAATGCGGCGGATATCGGCGTTCTGCTGGCTGCGGCTGGTTCTCAATAGGGAGGACTTCCCCGCCGGGGAAGAGCCCGCCGCCGCAGACGGCGCGGGCGTGGAGCAGCCTCAGCCGGCCGCAAGGGACTGGCAGGGTTGGGAAAGACAGAACAGGACAACGGCCAGAACCAGGGGGTTGTGTTTCACGGAAAGGCTCCTTGTCGGGTGATTCATGGGAATGACGAGTTCCTCTTTTGTACCGGATTTGCCGTGCCCGGCGCAACGGGTTTTCCGAAAAAGAGGACGGGACAGGTGCGGCCATCCATGGCGGTCGCGTTTTTGCGCATCCCATGACGCCTTGATATGGCAATCCACTCGCACCGGGGCCCGCCGTACAGGATACTCCGGCCGGATTGCCACTTCTTCCGGGTCCTGATAGGATGGAGCCTGCCTCCGGCCCGGCCCGGCGGACATGAACGCAGACCCCCATGACCAGGTTAGCCCATGCAGGAGCCCCGCTGGTTTTTCCATCCGGTTTTCATCCTGGTCCTGTCCATCCTGGCCCTGGCCTCCTCTCTTTTTCTTTATATCTACTGGTACGTGGAGGCATCGGAGAGCCTGAAGGCCGTGGCCCGGCGTTTGGATATGGACCCCGGCCAGCTCACCCGCCTGTCCTCCTGGGTGGTGATCCTGACCCTCTCCATCCTGGTGGGCATCATCTTCCTGGGGATCTTCCTTTTTTTCGTATACCTCCAGAAATCCCGGCAGCAGGCCCGGTTCCAGCGGAACTTCATCAACAATTTCACCCATGAGTTAAAAACCCCGGTGACGTCGCTCAAGCTGTACCTGGAAACCTTTTCCCGCCACGAGCTTCCCCGGGAGGATTTCCGGCGCTATCTTTCCTACATGCTGGCCGATGTGGAGCGCATGGGCGACAACGTGAACCGCATCCTGAGCCTTTCCCGCATGGAGAGCCGGACCTTCAAGGAGCCTCTTTCCCCGGGGGATCCCATGGAGGTGGTGCGGGATTTCGTGGTGAAAAGCGCTCACCTCTTCCCGGGCCTTTCCGTCACGTTTCCGCCCCCGGAAGACGGGATGAACGCCCGATGCCTGTTGAACCGGCCCATGTTCGAGATGATGCTCATGAATTTTTTTTCCAACGCGGTGAAGTATTCCGGCGGGCGGCCCCCGGAACTCGCCGTGTCCCTGGTCCCGGAGGGAAAAAAGAAGGTCTCCCTGATGTTCACGGACAAGGGAATGGGGTTTGCCAAGCGGGAGCGCAAGAGGGTTTTCGGCAAGTTCTACCAGGTGGGAGCCACCGAGGAGAGGCCGGCCATGGGCACGGGGCTGGGCCTGTACATGGTGAAGATGATCGCGCGCATGCACCGGGGCAAGGTGCGGGCCCATAGCCCCGGGCCGGGCATGGGGGTGAGCTTTGTGGTGACCCTGCCCAGGATTCGGGAAAAGGCGCCGGAGGTGGACCCCGCCCCGGCCCGGGAAGGACAATGACGCCGCCATGGTTCTGGCCAACGATTCCGCCAAAACAAGGGTCCTGGTCGTCGAGGACGAGGCCCATATCGCCGAGGGGCTGCGCCTGAATCTGGCCCTGACCGGGTACGAGGCCCGGGTGGCCGCCACCGGGGTGGAGGGGCTTTTCCTGTGGAAGGATTTCTGCCCCCACCTCATCGTGCTGGACGTCATGCTGCCGGGCATGGACGGGCTCTCGGTCCTTCGGCGCATCCGCACCGAGGACCAGCGCCTGCCCATCCTCATCCTGTCGGCCCGGGGAGACACGGCCAGCCGGATCCAGGGCCTGCGGTTCGGGGTGGACGACTACATGGCCAAGCCCTTTGAACTGGAGGAGTTCCTTCTCCGGGTGGAGAGGCTCCTGGCCCGGTCCCGGGCGGCGGCGGAACAGGTCCGGGACGCGGGGGGAGAGAAGGTGGCCTTCGGGGAAAACGAGGTGGACCTTTCGACCATGACGGCCCGGTGCCGGGCCGGGACGGTTCAGCTATCGGACCAGGAGGTGCGGCTCCTGCGGGTGTTTTTCGACAACCCCGGCCGGGCCCTTTCCCGCAAGGAACTGCTGGAGGTGGCCTGGGGCTACCTGGGGCACACCTCCACCCGCACGGTGGACAACTTCATTGTCCGCTTCCGGAAATATTTCGAGAAAAATCCGAAGAAGCCGAAATATTTCAAGAGCTTGAGATCGGTGGGCTACCTTTTCGAGGATTCCGGGGATGGGGCGAAGTGAAGCACCCGCTCCGTTGGGTTTAAGCGGAATGCTGCCGGAGGTTGGGATGTTTCCGGGAGGGGCTGCCAAAGGGCCCGGGCAATCGGCCAGGATGCCAGGGAGCCGGGCGCCCCGGTCAAGCCCTTCCCGGAAATCCAACGGACCCGGTCTGAAGCGGAGTTGGCGGTCGAAAAACCACGGGAGGCAAGGCGCGCGAACTTTTTCAGCCGGGGCGCACC
>JAHJUF010000032.1 GCA_018829095.1 Pseudomonadota bacterium
CGCCGGGATGACGACTTGTTGCAGGGCCATCAGGATTCACCCCCAGGGATAGATTCCCGGCGCACGTCCTGATCCTGCCGCCGCCGCGAAGCTTAGGGTGGATGGCGTCCAGATGCACGATGGGTCGCCCGTGGCATCCGGGGCCCATACCCCTATTCCAGATCGCCCCCCCTTTTCCAAGCACCGCCTCACCCCCCCTTTGGAAAAAGGGGGGGTGAGGCTCTTTGGGGCGGGGGCGGGAAATCTCGGGTGTAGGCCGGGGGGTTGGTTGACATCGCGGGGGGGCCATACTATTTTTGCGCATTGTAGCCAATCCCGGTGGCGGGGGCTTTTGCCGCCGCGCCGAAAAGATTTTCACGCCCACCCACAGAAAGGACGTTATCATGGCCCAAGGCATCCTTGAAATCACCGACGCCAATTTCGAGAAGGAAGTTCTCCAGGCCGAAAAACCCGTTCTGGTGGATTTTTGGGCCCCCTGGTGCGGGCCCTGCCGCGCCATCACTCCCCTTGTGGAGGAACTGGCCCAGGCCATGGGCGACCAGGTGACCTTTGCCAAGTGCAACGTGGACGACAACCCCGTCTCCCCCGGGAAATACGGCATCCGGGCCATTCCCACCCTGATCGTGTTCAAGGCCGGCGAGGTGGTGGAGCAGATCACGGGGATGGAGCCCAAGGCCAAGCTGGAAGAGGCCATCAACAAGGCCCTGTAATCCCGGCGGAAACCCACACAACGGCCCCCGTCCGGACCTCCGGGCGCGGGGCCGTTTTTCCGCCCGGGGTTTTGGAGAAAGACTCCATGGCCGCGCCGGCGCAGGCAACGGCTTGTAAAGACTGGGCTCCGGCCTTCGCCGGAATGACGTTTTCGGGTAGATTCCCGCGTTTGCGGGAATGACGAACGCCAAAGGCCTGCGGCTTTTATTGTGCCTTACTCTGCGGATTTCTTTTTTTCATAACATCCGTAACAGCGAGGAATCATGCACGACCTCATCATCGTGGGAGGCGGGCCCGCAGGACTGACGGCCGGCATCTACGCCACCCGGGCCCGGTTGGACGTGGTCCTGCTGGAGGCCACGGCTCCGGGAGGCCAGATCATGGTGAGCGACCTGGTGGAGAACTACCCGGGCTTCCCCGGGGGCATCTCCGGCGGCGAACTCATGGAACGCATGACCGAGCAGGTCAAGCTCCTGGAACTGCCCATCGTCAGCGGCGAGGTGGCGTCCGTGGACTTCTCCGGCCCGGAGAAAATCCTCCACCTGACCGGGGGCGGCAAGCTTTCCGCCAAGGCCGTGATCCTGGCCACAGGAGCCGCCCACGCCAGGCTGGGGGTGCCCGGCGAGAACCGGCTCTTCGGTCGGGGGGTGAGTTTCTGCGCCACCTGCGACGGGCCCTTTTACCGGGGCAAGACCGTGGTGGCCGTGGGCGGCGGGGACACGGCGGTCCAGGAGGCCCTGTTCCTCACCCGGTTCGCGGAAAAGGTTTACCTGGTTCACCGCCGGGACGCCCTCCGGGCCACCCGCATCCTCCAGGAACGGGCCTTTGCCAACCCCAAGCTCGAGATGGTATGGGATTCGGTGGCGACCGGCATCAACGGGGCCGACGGCGTGGAGTCCGTCTCCGTGAAGAACGTCAAGACCGGGAAAAGCAAAGATATCGCGGCGGACGGCTGCTTCATCTGGGTCGGTATCCGGCCCAACACGGGATTTTTGGGGGACGCCCTGGTCCTGGACAAGGGCGGGTTCATCGTGGCGGACAAGCACATGGCCACCTCGGCCCCGGGAATCTTCGCGGCCGGCGACGTGCGGGACACCCCTCTGCGCCAGGTGTCCACCGCCGTGGGAGACGCGGCCATCGCGGCCATGAGCGCCGAGCACTACATCGAAGAGGAAAAATCGTGAAAAGGATCCTTGTCCTTCTGATGGTGGCGGTCCTGCTCTCCGGGTGCGCCTTCTGGAAGCACGAAAAGGAGAAAACCGCCGAGGAACTCGCCACCGACGGCATGGCCCGGATGGGCAAGAAGCAATACTCCCAGGCCATCCAGTCCTTCGAGCGCCTCCGGGACTGGTACCCCTTCAGCCAGTTCGCCATCCTGGCCGAACTGAAGCTGGGGGACGCCTACTACGCCACCCGGCGGTGGGAGGAAGCGGTTTTCGCCTACGAGCAGTTCGAGAGCCTGCATCCCAACAACGAGGCCGCAGCCTACGCCGTCTACCGCATCGGCATGTGCTGGTTCGAGCAGGTCCGGCCCCCGGACCGGGACCAGACCGCCACCCGCAAGGCCCTGGACACCTTCCACCGCCTGGCGGCCCAGTACCCGGACAGCCTGTACGCCGTCAAGGCTGCGGAACACGCCCGGGTGTGCCTCGAGAATCTGGCCCGCCACGAGATAACCGTGGCCCGGTTCTATTTCAAAGGAAAAAAATACAAGGCCGCCGAGGACCGGCTGAAGTCGCTCCTGGTGGATTTTCCGGATATGGGCGTGCACCAGGAGGCCCTGAAATTCCTGGCCCAGGTCCAGGAGAGGATGGGGCCGGAAGAAGCCGGCGACCCCGTGAGCCCGCCGCCGGACGAGGGGACGGGGCCAGGGGAATAGAAGCCGCAGATTACGCGGATTTCCAAAAACGGATGGTCCGGAGCGGCAAAAAAACCGGGGAACTGCCGGATTGCCCTCTTTCATCTGACCGCCCCCCGAAAAATCCCTTTACATATTCGGGCGGGTGGGCTAATGGGTGTCGTTTCCGGCGGCCCGGCGGAGGCGCCTTTTTGGACAAGGCTCCGATTCCGGTGCGCTGGAGAATCAAGCAACTGGAAAGATTGGCGATACGAGGCCCGAAAGGAGATTCACCATGGCCCGGATGTGTGAAATATGCGGCAAAAAGCCCATGAAAGGGCACAATATCAGCCATGCCCATAATGTGAGCAACCGGCGGTTCGTGCCCAACCTCCAGAAGGTGCGTTCCTTAAAGGACGGCCGGGTCAAGCGCATCCGGGTGTGCACCAAGTGCATCAAGGCCGGCAAGGTGATCAAGCCCAACCTGTAAGGACGGGCGGCAAGCCAGGAAGGCCCGGGGGTTGCATCCGCCGGGCCTTGCATTTTTCGTGGGACCCGGCATTCCCCTCAGCTCTCCTTGTATTCCTCCATGACCCCCAGGATCTGGTCCTCCACGGAAAAGAAGGCATCCACCACCCGGGGGTCGAAATGCCCCCCTGAGCCTTCCCGGATGATCCGCAGGGCCTTTTCCACGGGAAAGGGCTCCTTGTAGGGCCGCCGGCAGATGAGGGCGTCGAACACGTCGGTCACAGCCGTGATGCGTCCCACCAGGGGGATCTTCGTCCCGGCCAGGCCCCGGGGATATCCCGAGCCGTCCCATTTCTCGTGGTGGGTCCAGGCGATGACCTCGGCGAGCTTCAAAAACCCCCCGTCCGCGCCCTCCAGGATCTTCTTCCCGATTTCCGAATGGCTTTTCATGATCGTCCACTCTTCGGAGTCCAGCTTTCCGGGCTTCAAGAGGATGCGGTCCGGGATGCCGATCTTGCCCACATCGTGCATAGGCGCGGCGTAGAGAATGGCCTCGGCGGTATTGTGGTTCAGGCCCAGGGCCAGGGCGATGAGCCTGGAATAACGGCTCATGCGCTCCACGTGGGCGGCCGTGTCGTCATCCCGGTACTCGGCGGCCCGGGCCAGGCGGTAGATGGAGTCGAGGGACGCGCCCTTCAGCTTCTCCAGGGCCAAGGAAAGCTGCTGGGTCCTTTGCTCCACGGTCTGCTCCAGGAGCTCGGCGTGGTGCTTGAGCTTCCGGGCGGCCAGGATCAGGGAAATGTGGGTCTTCACCCGGGCCTGGACCTCCAGGATCTGGAAGGGCTTGGTGATGTAGTCCACGCCTCCCAGGGCGAACCCCCTGGACTTGTTGCCGATGTCGTCAAGGCCCGTGATGAAGATCACCGGAATTTCGGAGAGGAGGGGGCTCACCTTCATGATCTGCACCAGTTCGAATCCGTCCATCCCGGGCATGCGCACATCCAGGAGGACGAGATCCGGCGGGTCCTCCTCCATGGCCAGAAGGGCGGTCTCCCCGTCGGGGACCTTCCGCACGCGGTACCGGCCTTGGAGCGCCCTCTCCAGGAGGTTCCGATTCTCCTGAACATCGTCCACCACCATCACCGTGCAGGCTGACGGGTCAATGGAGTCATCAAATATTAGCATGGATCCACATCCTCCCAGGATTTTTCCTGCATTGCTGAAATTATACGCCCCCGGACGGGGGAATCAAGGCGCAGACAGGAATTATTCCCCCCGTTCCAGCTGGCGGGCGATCCAGATGACCTTGCCGATGATCCGGACCCCGTCGAGGTCCAGGCCGTAGGGTTCGTAGATGTCCCGGTTGTCGGCGGTCACCCACAGGCTGGTGCCCCGAAGGTCCAGGCGCTTGATCATGACCGCATCCCCCGAGGCAAAGGCGTAGATCCCCCCGCCCCGCACGTCCTTTCTGCCCATGTCCACCAGGACCGTGTCCCCGTCGGACATGGTGGACTCCATGGAGTCACCCCGCACGGTCATGAGGACCAGGTTCGAGGCTGAGGTGGCCACCCGGTGGAGCCAGGACCGGCGGAAGGCGTAGCGGTCCCGGTAGGCCTCGGACGTGACCAGGGCCCCGTCCCCGGCGGAAAGCTCGGCCCGGGCCATGGGCACGTACCCGAACTCCCCGGGGTCCGGCCCGTCACCCACCCGGGTCCTGGGCCCCTCCCCGAACCATATCCAGTCCGCCGAAGCGCCGTGACCATAGGCGGCGGCATACACCCAGCCCGGGGGCACCTGGCCCGAAGACCGGGCCTGGGAAACATTCTGGGGCTTCACTCCCAGGAGCCTGGCGCACTCGGCGTCCGTCCGGGCCCCCAGGGCCTCCTTGAGCCGTTCCAGCACGCCCAGGGGGTCCGGCTCCCCCCCGGAGGTCCGGTGCCCGGAGGTCTCCGCCCTGGCCTGTTTTTCCTCTTCATAATTCATAACCAACCGCCATGATTAAAGATCCGTTATTCAGCCAGTTTTTTTGTCCGTACAACATTTTTTAATTGACTTGAATAAACTTATTCCTTATCTTTGGCCCAAGGTCAATAGAACATATGTTCTGTATCCAATTTCATGGCTGCTCCCAAAAAAAATTTCGCCTTGAGATGGAGCGAAAAACTCCAGGGCAAAAAAACGGGGGAAAGGGCCGCAGGCGAGGCAGGGCCACGCTGAAGACTCTTTTTCTCCGCGGACGCCGCCATGGGATTTTGCAGCCCATTGCAACAGAACTTTTTTTGGAAACAGCCCCTAACCAAAGAAAGGATTTTTCCCCATGTCTCCTGTTCCCAGAAACCTGGCCCCCCGGAAAATTCGCACCGCCCTGGTGAAAAACAGCATGACCCAGGTCGGCATCGCCCGGAGACTCACCGTGTCTCCCAGCATGGTCCAGAAAGTCATCGACGGCCTGGCCGTGAGCCACCGGGTCCGCCGGGCGGTTTCCGAGGCCACGGGCATTCCCCTGGCCCGCCTGTGGCCCTCGTCCTACGCCGTGCCCGGCGGCCGCCGGGGGCCCGGTCGGCCCCGGTCCTCCAGGATGCCCCCCTGCCCCGTAACCCCGCCATCGGACCGGGGAGGCGCGTCATGACCTCCGGCACCACCAGCGAACGGATCTGGCAGGCCATGCGGGGCCGGGAGGTGTTCAATGCCCCGGACGTGGCCCGGGCGGCGGGAGTGAGGCCCAGCGCCGTGATGAGGCGGCTTTGCGGGTTTTGCCGGGCCGGACTGGCGGCCCCGGCCGGGTTCGCGGGCCGTCCCGGCGGCGGCGTGGTGCGCCTGTGGAGGCTTTCCCCCCATGCCCGGCATTGCCTGGCCCCGCCGCCGGCTCGTTTTCCCGGCGGCCTGCCCGTCCCCCGGCCCGAACGCTCCACCCTGTCCTCTGCCTGAAAAAAGGGGAATCATTCCCACGGCCGAGCCGGCCAGGAAAACTTCACCATCCTCTTTCAACTCCATTGTTCATGGCCCCGTGGCCCCTTTCCGGGAGTCACCCGGCGGACTGTTTCCCCGCGTGGATGCGCGGCCAGGCGAAAGGCGCAAACCATGATCCAGTCACCCTGCCTCCAATGCAGACATCGAGAAAACGACAAGGACGAGCCCCCCTGTGACGGCTGCAAGCTCCTGGCGGCCCTCCAGGCCGAGGACTCCAGGAGATACCGGGAGGACATCGTGTACCGTGCCCAGGTCCGGGGTTTTCCCACGGACTCCCTCCTTGATGAGGGGCAGACGTGCCGGGTGCCGGGTTGTGCGGCGAGAGTCCTGGCCAAGGGCCTGTGCTCGGCCCACTACCAGGCCGCCCGCCGCCGGAAGCTGCACGTCTCCGTGTCCCGGGCCCCGGGAAAAAGGCAGGCTCCCCCGGCCGTCCCGGCCAGGGCCCTGCCCGCCCCGGGACCCCGGGCCGCGAGCCCGGAGCGCCCGAACCCAGGGAGGAAACCATGAAAACAGCTCCTGCCGGGGAAATGGCGGCCCGGCTGCGGTTTCTGGCCGGGCGCGTGGACGCCCTGGAGCGGGAGGTGGCCTCCCTCCGGTCCCGGGGCGTGGAAAAGGGCCTGTTGCGCGTGGACGAGGCAGCCGCAAGAATCGGACGGTCCCCCCGGACCGTGAGGCGCTGGTGCCGGAAAGGAGCCCTGGACCCGGTCCTTTCCCCCGGCGGCCGCATGCTGGGCGTCACCTCCGCGAGCCTGCGGGAGCTTTTGGGGGTGGACGGGGGGGAAGGATAAGGGTGCCACCGGGTCAGGGCTCGAAGAAGAACCGGTGGGCGTGGAAGGCCTCGGCGAACTGGACCCGCCCCTGGGTGCCCCGGAAATTGGAGCAGGAACGGGCCATGTCCTTGATGGAAAGCCCCTCGATGTTGGTCCTCATGACCTGGGAGCGGTGGGCGTCCAGGGCCTGCATCTTCCGGTCCAGGACGTTGGTGACGTCCACGAACACCCGGGGCTGGAAGTTTTCCGTGGTGGGGCCCTCGTAGAACAGGACGTTGCGGATGTAGCGGGTGGCGGACACGGTGGCCTGGTTCAGCCGCCGGTGGTCCTGGTGGGTGTCCTCGCGCCAGTGGCACAGGATGTACCCCGGTTTCACCCGGGCGATGATCTCCTCAATGGGCTGGATGAGTTCCTTGCCAGCGGGAAGCAGGGTGTCTGAGAACCCGCCCCAGAAGACCTCCTTCACCCCCATTATTTCGGCCGAGGCCATCTGCTCGGCCTGGCGCACTTCCGGAGCCCCGCCCAACTCCCCCCGGGTCATGATGAGGAGATACACCCCCCAGCCCTTGTCCGCGAATTGGATGAGGGTCCCTGAGCAGCCGTACTCCAGGTCGTCCGGGTGGCAGCCGATGGCCAGGATGGTTCTGTTCCCCATGGTGTTTCCTTTCCTTTATTCCGGAACCCGGATCATTCCGGGTTGGTTTCCCGCAGCAATTTCAGGCTGTTCTCCCCCTGGCTGAACAAAAGGTCCACCATTGACAGGCCCGGGACGAACCCCGGGTAGGCCTGGGGGTATCCGGGCTGGCGGAAGTCCTGGAAAACCACCCGAATGCCCGCGGCCTCGAATTGGGCCAGGTCCATGTACCCGGCCCCGCCCGCCCCGGCGAGATAGGTGTCTGCGCCCGTCTGTCGGCACAACTCCACCAGGCGGCCCGTGGGCTCCCCGGGCAGGTCGGTCTCCGACGAGGCGAAGAACCGGCACTCCATGCCCAGGGCCCGGGCCAGGGCCTCGGCCAGGGTCCGGTTGAGATGGGCGAGGGACTCCCAGGACCGGCCATACACCGGCTCCAGGATGTCCATGACCCAGCGGAAATAGGGCGTGCGGCCGCAATGGATCTCCAGGGCCCGGAGGTGCTTTTTTTGCCAGGGTTCCGCCGGGTTGATCCGCACCTCGCCGATCCTCTGGCCGAACCGGTGGAGCACGGGCACGGTGAGCCACTGCCAGCCTTCCGCCGTGCGGATACGGTTCCGGTTCTGCCACTCGTTCTTCTTGAACTGGACGCTGTCCAGAAAGCAGAAGACGTGGGCCGCGTCCATCTTCATCATGTAGCCCTGCCAGGGCAGAAACTGGGGCTGGTGTACGGCCAGGATCATGGCGCGCCCTCCACGAACACGGGGTTTCCCACCAGCCGGTTGCCCCCGGGCCCCTGGACCAGGACCCGGTAGTACGACTTCCCCGGCTCCACGGGATCGGCCAGGAAAAAGGAGAAGGGCGTCACGCCCTTTTGCCTCATGCGCTCCCGCCCGTTTTTCACCACGGTCACCTCCACGGGGTAAGCCCCGTGGTCCGAGGCGGTCACGACCCCGGAAACCGCCGCCTCGCCGGTGGCGCCAAGGGTTTCCCCCAGGCTAGCCAAACCCATTCCGTTGGTGGCGGAAACGAAAAACCCGGCCAGGGCCAGCCGCCAG
>JAHJUF010000242.1 GCA_018829095.1 Pseudomonadota bacterium
AAAATCCCCCCTGCCCCCCCTTTTTCAAAGGGAGGAACCCGTTTCGGGCCTTGCCGCCCAAGACCACCCCTTGTGCATAGCCCACCTGTTTCGTGAAATGGTACGAACCCATCGGCCATCCCCCGGCCTCCTCCAGGCAGAGGGCAGGCGCAAAACGAAACGCCCCCCGGCGGCAGAACCGCGCAGGGGGCGTTTTTTTTGCGTGTTGATGGAGGCTATTTCTATCCCCGGCGCATCCTCGCCAGACGGGTGGCCAGGGCCGCCAGAGCCAGGGCCAGGAACAGGAGGAGAGGCCAGACCGGAGCCCCGGCCGCCGTGCGGACAAAGCAACCTGACGAACCCGAGGCCACGCCGATGGCATCGTCACCCACGCCCTTGTTGTCCCCGGACGAACCCGGGGGAAGGGGCGGCCGCCGGGCGGCATCGCCCGCAAACACGGACCGTACCGCCAGGAGACGGGCCCAGAAGCTCTTTTTCGCATCCCGGGCCTTGGGCTGGACCCCCACCATGAGCATGGCGCTGCCCCGTAACCACAGGACCGCCGGCCCCGGGGCGTTGTTGTACACCCAGAACCCGTCGTAGGGGGTCATGACCGTGGTTTCCACGTACCCGTCCGGTCCGGCCTGGGGATTTTCCGGATCGTAGAGGAACAGCGGTTCCGGGGCCTCGGCCTCCTGGTTGTACAGGGGGTTGGCTGGGGAGTTATCCCCCGGCGGGAAGAAGGTCTCGCCGTCCGGGGACGCCAGGACCTCGCTCCAATCCGCCTGGATGGAGAAGGGACTTCCCACCGCGTTCCATCCGGGCTCCAGGGTCAGGTAGAAATCCCCGCCTGGGTCCGTGGCCAGGCCCGGCACCATCACGGTGGCGTTTTGGCGGGAAATGACCCACCAGGCCCGGCCGGGCTCCAGGGGCTGGGCAACGGCGAAACCCGGGTCCGTGGCTTCTGTGTAGTAGGCGTTGGGATCGCCGTCCCACTGGGCCGGGGGGTTGAACCCGAACAGACGCCACTGGGTCTCGTCGTAGGGTCCCAGGTTGCCCGGGGTTCCCAGAAGGGCCGCCAGGTCCGCCGAGGCCGCCGGCTGGGCCGGGATGCTCCGCATCCTGTAATGCACGGGCTGGTCTCCGCCGGCCAGGGCCAGGGCCAGGGAACTGGGCTCGGCCACCGTGTACAGGGAGAAGTGGCTGAGGGGGATACTCACCGTGCCGCTGACATGGTTCACGGCTGCGATGGGGATGTTCGCCCACCGGCCGGTTTCCGGGTCAAAGGTAAAAGCAAGAAGGTTCCCCAGTGCCGACTCGCCCGTGTAGGGATACTCCACCAGGAGGTCCTCGAGGAAGCTGACCCCATCAGGCCCCAACTGGAGGAACCCGCCGTCCGCCTCACCCAGGTGGGGCGCGCCCGTGGCCTGGGAGATGGTCAACGGCATGGATTCGGACAGGGCTCCGGCCGGGATGGTCAGGACGAGCCCGTTCAGCGGGCTTTCCTGATTTTCCACCGTGAACCCGTAGCTCTCCCCGGGCACCAGGGAGGGGCTGCCGGACAGGAAGAACGTCTGGACCTGGGACACGGCAAAGGCCCCGGAGGTGAGGACAAAGCCCAGGGCGTCGGTGATGCGGAGGTGGGACGTCCCTCCGGCCAGGGGCACGAAGGAGAAGGCCCCTAGGGTGTAGCCGTCCTGATCCAGGCCGTTGATGGAGCCCGTGGGCAGGGGCGAGCCGAAGACCACCACCCGGTAGGGGGGCATGCCCCCGGCCACCGTGCAAGCGACGGGCAGCCCCTCGGAGCCCAGGAGCAGCGGAGTCGCGGCACCCGGGGTCAGGGCCAGGGAGGGCAGGACCGTGAGGGTGATGGGCAGGCCCATGGCTGCGGCCGTACCGTCCGTGACCCGGGGCGTGATGGGATACTGGCTGTTCACGTTGGCCGCGCCGGGCACCCAGGACAGTGTGCCGTACCCGGGTCCCACGGAGGAAAAGCTCATGCCCTGGGGAGCCCCGCCCGCGGCCCAGGTCAGGATCTGCGTCTCCTCGTCCGTGGCGTTTAAGCGCAGGTTGAACGGCCGCCCGGCCATGGCGTAGAACGCGGAGCCGCCTCCTTCGGGAACAGGGGCCATGGGCGGATCGTTCACCGCCGTAATGGTGAGGCCCCAGTCCTGGGTCACGGTCCGGCCAAAGGCGTCCGTGGCGGTCAGGGAAATGGGGTACAGCCCGGCCTCGGAATCGGTTACCGGCGTGTAGGTCACCTGGCCCGAAACCGGGTCTACCGACATGGCTGATGGATGCCCGGAGCCCGGGGCGAACCCGTAGAGAACGCCACGTCCCAGGGCCAGGGCCTCGTAGGTGTACAACTGCTCCTCCTCGGCCGTGGGAACCGGCGTGGAGACAAAGGCGAGATCCATTTCGAACGCGCCCATGTCCACCGCCGCTCCCTGGGGCCGGTCCACGCCGTCATGATCCACGGCCGGGGCCTCGGGCGGGGTGGTGGATTCGGCCAGGGGCACGGCGTTCACGCAGGGGGAATCCGGCATCAGGCGGTAGTCGCCTTCCGGGGCGTCCACGAACAGCGGGTCATCCCCGATGTCGCCCACGCCCGGAGCCAGGCCCGTGTAATTCACCAACCCGTCCGGTCCGTTGCCGTACACACAGTTGTAGGCCAGGGTGGCAGCCCCGATGGCCGGGCTTTCCGAGATGCCCTCCACCGTGTTGCCGGCCACCACGTTGTAGAGGATCACCGGCGCGGAATCGTTCAACACGATGCCCGAACCGTTGTCCGCCAGGGTGTTGTTCACGATGACCGGCTCGGGAACCGTTCCATCTTCCGTGTTGGCGTCCATCACGGCCAGGGCATCGCCGCAGCCGTGGATCAGATTGTTCTCCAGGCGGCCGGGACCGTCCGAGGTTATGAGGACGCCCGTCAGGCCATCGCTGATCCGGTTGCCGGACAGGAGGTAATCCTGGGATCCCGGCCCCACGTCCACCCCCATCAGTCCGCCGGAGATGGAGAAGCCCTGGATGGTGACGCCCGGGGCTTCCTGGAGGGAGATCGTGGCCGACTCCATGTCCTGGTTCGAAATCAGGGTCTGGTCCGGCCCGCCCGTGGAAGCCAGGGTAAGGCCCGCCAGGCCCGGCCCGATGACCAGGACCTCCGGGTAAACCCCCGGACCCACCAGGATCCGGTCTCCTTGAGTGGCCAGGTCCAGGGCCCCGGAAATGCTGTCCGAGTCCCCGGGCACGTCCAGGGTCAGGTTGTCCCGCACGGTGAAGGCGAAGCCCATGGGCGATGGATTCATGGGGTTGCCGGACAGGTCCGCAGCGTCCAGTTCCACCACCACCTCCGCCAGGGGCGGGAACGGAACCTGGGGCTGGTAGACCACCAGCACGTTGAACGGGTCTGAATCATCCAATGTATAGAAGCCCGGTTCCACGGGCTGGGGCGTGGCTTGGTTCACTCCCACCCACAGGCTGATGGAGGGGGTGTACACGCCGGAATCCGCATCGGACAAAAGGGCCGTGATCACCGGCCGGGGCTCCACGCCGAAGTCGTTGTCCAGGGGCGAGACCGGGATGAGTTCCGGCCCGGTGAGGTCCCGGGAAAAGGACCGGACCTCGGAAACCGCCACGCCCGTAGGAGCCAGGGGCCCGGCCAGATCCGCCAGGGCCGTGACCCGCCAGAACAACGTGTCCCCGGGCAGATCGGCCGGGAGGGTCAGGGTGTAGGGCACGGCACGGCCGTCGTCGGACACGAGCCAGGCGCCGGCCTTCCGGGTCAGGTCCCCGGCGGTGTACGCCGTCACCTGGTAGGCCCGGGCGCCGGCCAGCCCGTTCATGCCGACCAGCGCGTTCCAGGACACCACCGGTGGCCAGGGCACCTGGGTGCCGTTTTCCGGCGCGTCCAGGACCACGGGACCGCCCATGACCGTGGCGGGCCGAACGAGGGAGACCTCGTGGCCCGCCAAGTCCCCAGCCGTGTAGGTGAGGGTGTGCGATCCGGCTGCCACGGTCTCGCCCGGGGGCAGGTCCTGGGTCCGGTAACCCAGAAGGCCCGGCCTTGACACGCTCTCCGCCAGATCAAGGGAAAGGCCATCCAGTTCCACCCGGGCGGTCAGGATGTCGCCGGGCCTGGCGCTGTCCTCGTCTATGGCCCGGAGCAGCAGGTCCAGGGACACCCCCCCGGGGGTGACCGACACCCGGGGATAGGGAATGAAGGGCAAGGCCGGGACTCCCACGATCTGGGGCATGGCATTGCCCTGGGAGGCCACGGTGGTGAAGCTGAACACAAAGGGATTAGAGTCCGGCGGCTGGCCGGCGTTGTCCAGGACGCCCGGACCCAGGGTCACGGTGTATTCCGTGTAGGGGTCCAGGGGCAGGTATTCCGCCCACGGGGCTTTCAAGAGAGCCAGGCCCTTGGCCGGGCCCAGCCACACGGGCTCAAACCAGGACGTCCAATCCGTCTGGTCCGCGTCCGTCACAGTAAAAGCATCCGCCAGGGTGGCGGGATCGATTTCCCGGTCCGGGTAGGCCACGGGGAAGGGACGCCACAGGGGCATGTCCGTGGCCCCGGCCACGGGGCTCGTGAAAACCCAGGCCGGATATTCTTCCGGACCGGTGGTGAACTCCCAGGCCAGGGCGCTTTCCAAAGACAGACCGGCCGTGTCCCGTACCCCCGCCGCCACCGTAGCCCGGTAGGGAGACCCGGCCCAAAGGGCCTGGTCCGGAACAAAGGTCGCCATGTTGCCCTGAAAAAGGACCTGTCCGGACACGGCTTCCAGGACCGAGCCGCCCGGGGCGTCCAGGCGCTCCAGGGCCAGGCCGTCCGCAAGGGAGGCCGGGTCCACGGCCTCGGAAAACACGGCGGTGACGTACACGGGGTCCAGGACCCGGGGCATCACCGGGGGCAGGTCGGAACTCTTGGAGGGCGGGAATACGGACAGGACCCTGGGGGCCTCCACATCCCCGGAAAGGGGGGCGGCGGCGAACCACCAGGAGTCCGGGCCCGCCATGGAGTAGCCCGCAGCGTCCCCGGCCTGGACCGTGACCTTCCAGGCCGTGCCTTCCGTGAAGCCCGAGTAGGGCTGGAAGCTGACCACCTGGTTGCCCTCCGCGTCCGGGAACCAGTTGATGTCTCCGAGGACGATTCCCGTGTGGGTGTCGCAGGCCAGGTTACCCCGGTCATCCTCCACCCGCAGGTACAAGGACCCGGGATTCATGCCCTTGGTGAACCGGATGATGAGCGGGTCAAGGGCCTGGGCCCCCATGCTGTCCGGCGGCGGGGTGGCGGTCTCCACCTCGGGCCGCGCGGCTCCGTCCTCCGTGGCCAGGACCGGGAGGTCCGTCCCCACCACCAGCATCTTTTTCGCAAGGACCGGGTCCCAGAACACCTGGTTGGCCGGGGTCACGGACAGGTCGCCCACCGTGCCGGGATGGTTGATGGAAAGGGTGTTGCCTTCCACGGCGACAGGGAGAAGCGCTGGGGGCGAGGACAGAAGGGCCCGCACATGGGGCGTGTAATGCACGGCCCCCTGGTTGTGCAGGGGCGTGACCATGAGAACCTTCTCATAGGAATAGGTGGTCCCGCTCTGGGGCTCGAAGACGGTGAGGCGGTATCCGCCCTGGGGCAGAATCTCCTCGGCCACCCCGCCTGCCCCGCTGTCCCCTGTTTCTCCCTCGGTCTTCAAGGCCTGGCCCGAGCCGTCGAATACGGCTTCCGCGATGGGCAGGTCGTCTTCCAGGATGTCCAGCAACAGGGTTCCGTAGCCGGTCTCGGTCACCGTGGCTTCCACCCGCACGGTGACCGAATAGGGCGTGGCGGCCGCGTCGGAGATCACCGACCGGGTCACATCCAGGGGAATGGACCAGGCCGTCTCGGGGAGGGCGGAATCCGTGGCCACAAGGCCCCAATGGAGGGTATCCGGCCCGGCCTCGGGCAGGTTCGTCCAGGTGTAGTCGGCGAGCTGCGTGTTGGGGTCCGAGGCGTGGTCAGGGAACTGTTTCTCGTCCACCCATCCGTCAGGGGCCGTGAACTGGTTTTCCCAGAACACGTTTTGAACCGCCTTGCCCGGAGTGTACCGGGCCTGGGCGGAAACCAGGTTCCCGCCGGTCCCGGGCGCCGGGCCCATGCGCACCTCGTTCACCCTGTGGGCGAACCAGCCCGCCTCGCCGAGGAACACGTTGCCCGTGCAAAGGACCACGTACTTTTCCAGCAGGGTCGCATAGAGGGAATCCACGTAGGTGAGGACGATGTCCGGCACCAGGGAGTCCTGGCCGGGCAGGGCCGCGAACCCGGCTCCCGCCTCGTCCGCGTAGAGGGGGTGCCCGGCCGTGACCACGTACACCGTGCCCCCCGCGCCGGCGGGCAAAACCGGGATGGTGTACATGCCCGAGGCGTCGGCCCGGGCCAGGGCAACCATGGACCCGCCGGCCCCCATCACCAGGACCTGGGCTCCGGGAACCGCCGCGCCGTTGTCGTTCATCACGGTGCCATGGGCCGAGGCCAGGGTTCCGGGAAGGGTCAGGCTGATGTCCAGTTCATCCCCGGCGTTCACCACCACGCCCAGGGCCGAGTCCAGGATGGTCTCGCTTCCGGCCTCGTCGTCCGGCCGGCCGGCCCGCCATACGAGGAGGACGTCGTAGGCGCCCGGGGCCAGGGGGCCCACTGTCACGGGTACTCCGGCGCTGGCCGAAGCCCCGTTCACCGTCACCGCCGAAAGGACCCCGTCCAGGAAGGCGGGGTCGGGCAGGGTCCCGGCCGCCAGGGCCGACACCACGAGTTTCCCGGCCAGGGGCGGGTTCCAGCCCTGGGGCGCCTCGGGGGTCACCAACAGGGACCCGGCCGCCACGCCATGGGTCAGGATCATGTCCGGGGCCGGGACCTCGACGGCCCCCAGGTCCTGGAGCGTCACCGTGACGGTTATGGGATAGGCCGAGGCCGGTGCGGGCATGGCCTCGTCGCTCAGGTTCAGGGAGACGACGCTTACCCCCACGGGGAGGTTCATGGACCAGACCCCGCCGCAGACCTGAGTTTCCGCTGCATAACCCGGGCCCATGGACTCCACGGAAAAACCGCAGGGGGCCGGGGCCCCACCCGGAAGGACCAGGCGGCCCGTGACCTTGGCCCCGGGAAGCAGGTTCAGCACGCCCAGGGACCGGTCCGCCCCTTCATTCAGGGCCACGGGGATCTCCGGGGAGGACACGTATCCCGAGAGGGGGTCCGGAAGAACCTGGACCCAGCCCATGCCCGGAGGCAGGGAGGTCAGGTGGAACCAGCCGGCCGGGTCTGTCATCGCGTCCATCCACGAGTTCCCGACCGCTCCCTGGTAGCTAACCCGGATGCCCTCAAGGGGCGTGCCGTCCATGGCCGTGACCCGGCCGGAAAGAGAGGCCCCCAGGGGAAGGTGGAGGTCCACCCCGGAAAGGTTCCCGGAAAGGTCCACCGGGACCGCCCAGGCCGAGAATCCGCTGCCGGGCCATTCCCCCTGGACCACGCCCGGCCCGGGAGAAAGGTTGGTGAGGGTGTAGGCCCCCGTGACATCCGCGCTGGTCCGGGCCGCGACCCCTGTGGCCCCCTGAAAGGAGACCAGGGCAAAGGGAGCCTCCAGCCCGCCGGCGTAGATGACGCCCGAAACGCTGTAGGCCCCTTCCGGGAACACGAAGTCCTCCCGGGTCTCGCCCACGCCCTTGTCCAGGACTTCCACCAGGCGCTTGGGCAGGCGCTGGAGGCCCGAATCCCCGGGCGGAACGGCTTCCACGTGGTAGCAGCCCGGGGGCAGGACGAGGGTGTAGGCTCCGTCGGCATCGGAAATGGCGGTGAAGAGCCGGTCGCCGCGAAGGGGGTTTGCGTTCACCTCGCCATTGGCCACCGGGCTTTCGTCCGGCCGCGAAAGGGTGCCGGTGAGCAGGCCCGTGAATCCCGCCAGGGCCAGGACGCTCTCCTGGGAAAGGGACCTGCGGTAAATCCGCACGTCATCCATCCATCCCTGGAAATAGCCGTCCATCCCCCCCAGGGTGACGGGGGTGTCCCCTGCATACAGGGGAGCAAGCTGGAAGGAATGGTCTCTCTGGGCGCCGTCCACGTACAGGCGCAACTCGTAGCCGTCGTACACCGCAGCCAGATGGGTCCACCGGCCCGGGTCCAGGACGCCGGGGGCCAGGAGCCAGGCGTCGAACTGGACGCCCGTCACCGAGATGGCGAACTCCACGTCCGCTCCGTACTGGGTCAGGGCCCAGGAGATATCCTCCACCGGGCCCTTCTTGGCCGCCAGGGTCCGGGGGCCGGAAGATTCCGTGTCCTGGGGCCGGACCCACAGGGACAGGGTCAGGTCCGTGGACAGGTCCAGGGCGTTGTGGTCCGGGATGGTGGCCATGGAGGCGGTCCCGTCGAAATACAGGGCCCGACCGGCCTCGCCACCTGCGTCCGGGGCCCAGGACGTACCGGTCAGCTGGGCATCGTTGCCGTAGGGGGAGAGGTCGGCCGTTGACTGGCCCTCGCCTTCGTCCATGGGCCACCAGCCCATGAGGAACTCTTCCTGATCCAGGGGCGCGAACCCCTTGCCCGCCCGGGTCCAGGTGAGTTGAGTCAGCCCGTCGTGGGCGGTGTAGGCGTATCCCAGAAGATAGCCTTCCGGCCCCAGGACCGGGGCGTGGAGCCACTCGTCCAGGGGACCGGCCACAAAGAAGTTTTCGTCCACTGCGGTGGTGAGGGGCGCGGCCTCGGGGCTCACCAGTTGGCCGTAGATGTCCGCATAATCCCGCCAGTCCTCAAAGAACACGGCGAAATGGTTGAGGTCCGGGTCGGCCGACACCAGGGGGGCTGCCTGGCCCCAGGGCGCGGTGCTCACGGGGAAATTCAACATGGCCGTGGTGGAGTACATGGCCGATTCGGAAGTCACCAGCTGGCCATAGATGTCCGCGTCGTACGGGTCGTTCCGGTAGTCTTCCCAGGCCACCAGGAACCGGTTGGCCCCGGCCAGAAAAGCCACCGAGGGCAGCCGCTGGTCTCCCGGGACCGAGGAAACCGGGAAGTTGTCCTGCACGGTGGTGGAATACGGGGTCCCGTCCGCTGTCACCAGCTGGCCGTGGATGTCCAGACCCACCTCCAGGCTGTTCTCGAACACCACGAGGTACCGGTTCGTCTCGGGGTCAAAGGCCACAGCTGGCTCGTGCCGGAAACTCCTGCCTGCGGCCACGGGGAAATTCGTTTCCACGGCTACGGAATACGGCGTTCCATCCGCCGCCACCATCTGACCGTAGATGTCCGCCATATCCCGGTTGTCGGAAAACACGCAGAAGAAGCGCTGGGACGCGGGATCGTAGGCGAGAGCCGGGGTGGACTGGTCGTTGGGGGCCAGGCTGACGCCGAAATTGTCATGGCCCGGGGTCAGGGAGCCCCGGAGGACGCACTGGCCGTCCGCGTCAACCAGCTGGCCGTAGATGTCGGTCTGGGGCGAGGCGCCGCTGTTGCGGCCGTCCTCCCAGACGGCCAGATACACCCCCGCCTCCGGGGAGAAGGCCACCGAGGGCTGGACAGCCTCCACCCGGGCCAGGGGGCCGCTGATGAGAAACTCGCCGGTCAGGGGCGCGCCCCACTCGTCCAGGAGGCGTCCCCGGATGTCACCGGTGATCTCCTCGGTCTGGGGATCCATGTAGTAGGTGGAATACACCAGGAGGTTGCGGTTGTTCACCGGGTCGTGGGCCGCATGGGGGAAGATGCGGTTCACGTTCTGCCCCAGAGCGATGGCGGGCAGGGCCAGGGCCAGCAAAAAGGCCAGGGCAACGGCTTTCATGGTCCTCATGGCGTCTCCTCGAAAAGCATAACTTCCAATCGAAAGGGCTTCTTGGAAAGCCTTGATTCCTTGTGACCCCCGCTCCGGGCCTCCGGGAGGCGGGCGATGGGACCGGAAACGGCAATATCATACATGCCGGCCCTCGTATTCAGCTCGTTTTTTTTGCGGCATCAAGCAGGACGTGCGCAGCCTTCCCGGCAAATCCGGGAAAACTGCGCACGACGCGGTCCGGTACAAATTTCTTTCGGCCCCCGGCACCCAGGGCCTCCACCCTAGCCGGGAAGACCCGGCGGACCCGGCAACGGCAACGGCGGAAGCGTGGTTGTGGTCGTCGTCGTGGT
>JAHJUF010000243.1 GCA_018829095.1 Pseudomonadota bacterium
CCTGGGGGTCGGAGGGCCCGTTGCCCGAGGCATGGCCGATGGCCCGGTGCAGGATCACCTTTCCGGCCTTGCGCAGGCAGAAGATCACGGCCGGGTGCATGCCGCTGGCGTACAACCCCTCCACCGAGGACCACACCGCACTCACGGCCTCGGGGGAAAGCCCCACGTCCCGGGGGTCGGTCTCCCGGGCGGGATCGTATTGGGTGATGGGGGCCAGGTCGGCGGGGACCCGGATGCTCTTGGCAAAGCGGCGTCCCCACCGCCGCACGGGCCGGGTGGCCCTGCGGGCGATTCTGGAACTGGAGCTGGGAAGGGGCAGGTCTTTCATGAGTGGTCCCGGGTCTTTTGCTTCTTCGCTTAGTTGCTTAGGGTATCCGGCCCGGGGGCCTGAGGCCCCCGGCCGGCCAGTCAGCCGTTTCGGACAGGAGTTGCCGTTTCGGATAGGGATCGAGAAGGTTTCCTGGCATGAAAGCCGGCTCCATGCAACCCCTTTTCCATGGCCCCCCCATTCTCCACGGGGGGATCGCACCGTGGGCTTCCATGGCGATCCGGGCTGTCGGTGGCAAGGGGAGGGGGCTTCTTGTTTTCCGGAAAACGGGGAAGGCCCCGCGGCGGGGCCGGGGCCTCAATCGAACGTGAAGCCTTTTTCCCGGAACAGGTGGATGCACACCTCCACGGCTTCGGGGTCAAAGGCGGTGCCCTTCTTGTGGTGGATCTCCTCCAGGGCAAGGTCGATACCCAGGCCCGCGCGGTAGGGGCGGTGGGAACTCATGGCCTCCACCACATCGGCCACGGCCAGTATTTTGGCTTCCCGGAGGATCTGGTCGCCGGAAAGTCCGTTGGGGTATCCCGTGCCGTCCAGGCGTTCGTGGTGCTGGAGAACGATTTCCGCGATGGGCCAGGGGAACTCCACGGATTTCAAGATGTCATGGCCCACCTCGGGATGGGTTTTGATGAGGGCGAACTCGATGGCCGAAAGCCGGCCCGGCTTGTTCAGGATGTCCAGGGGGACGGCGATCTTGCCGATGTCGTGGATCATGCAGGCCATGCGCATGCCGTCCACCATGTGTTTTTCCATGCCCACTTCCCGGGCGATGGCCGTGGCGAGCCACGACACCCGGCTCTGGTGGTCCGCCGTGTAGGGGTCCCGGATTCTCAGGGTGGCCACCATGGCCTGGATGATCTCCTGCATGGCCCGTTTCAGGCGTTTCACCGTCTCGGCCAGTTCCTGGCCGGTGGCCGTGCGCTCGGCCACTTCCTGCTTCAGGGAGGCCGTGCGCTCGGCCACCTTTTCCTCCAGCTTGTCGGTGAGTTCCTCCAGGGCCTCCTGGGTCTTGGAGAGCTCATAGTTCTTCAGGACGGAATCTTCGTAAGTGGACAGCATGAGGGAGAGCATTTTTTCCGGCGGGGTGGTGATGACGTACCGCTTGCCCCTGAAACGCAGCTCGATGCCCTCCCGGGTGATGCTCCGGTCGGGCTTTTCCAGGATGGGGTTTTCCAGGAGGTGCTGGATCTTGGACAGGAGGAAATAGGGGTTGTACGGCTTGGTGACGTAGGAGTCGGCGTTCACGTTGAGGCCCCGGAGGATGTCCTCGGCGTCGGACAGGGAGGTCAGGAGGATGACCGGCACGCAATTCAGGTTGTCGGTCTTCTTGGCGGCCTCGCAGAGCTGATAGCCGGTCATCTCAGGCATCTCGATGTCCGAGAGGATGAGGTCCGGCGGGGCCTCCATGGCCGATTCCAGGCCTTGCTTCCCGTTTTCCGCCTGGCGGACGTTATAGCCCTGCTCCTCCAGGAGAAGCTTCAGTTCCAGGGCCTGGGTGCGGCTGTCTTCCACAACCAGGATGGTTGCCGGGGATGCGGGGGCTGTTTCTTGGGTCATGAAATCGCTCTCCGGGAATGCAAGGCTTCGGGCGCTGGGCCCCGGTCCGGAAAAATTGTGAACATTGTCACTATATCGTATTCCAGCCCCAAGTTCAATGTTTCGGGATCTTGGCGTGGCGGGCCAGGGTCCGGATCTTGTGGGTCAGTTCCTGTTCCCATGCCTCGCTTGCAGGGTCGTCCATGGCCAGGGGCTTGGCCACAACGTCCAGGGCGCCGGCGGCCATGGCCTCGAACACCACGTTGGCGGATTGGTATTCGCTGTGGGCCGTGTTGATGAGGATGGGGGTGGGATGGGCGGCCATGATCTTGCGGGTGGCCGTGATCCCGTCCATGTCCGGCATCACCACGTCCATGACGATGAGGTCCGGCGCGAGGCTCGCCGCCATCCGCACGGCCTCCACGCCATCTTTCGCCTGGCCGATGATCTCCATGTCCGGCTCGGCGCAAAGGACCTCCGCAATGCGCTCCTGGACGGTGGGCGAATCATCCACCACCAGGATGCGGATTGGCCCTTCGGGCTTATTGGGGGTCATTTCTTCACCTCCGCTTGCAGGGAGCAAAGCCGCCGGCCGATTTCCGGCGGGGAAAGCACTTCGTGGCGCGCGTCCAGGGCCAGGGCCGCCTTGGGCATTCCCCACACGGCGCAGGAATCCCGGTCCTGGCAGATGGTTAGGGCTGATCCCCGGGCCAGGCTGGCCAGCCCCCGGGCTCCGTCGCGCCCCATGCCCGTGAGGAGTATCCCCGCCGCCCGGGGGCCGTAGGCCCTGGCCGCGGATTCGAACAGGACCGTGATCCCGGGCAGGTGCCCGTCCACAGGCTCGCCCTCCACCGGGACCACCCGGCCGGGCTCCACCAGGAGGTGTCGGCTGTCCGGGGCCAGGTACACCCGGCCCGGCAGGATGCGCATGGGTTTTTCCGCCACCTCCACGGACAGGCTGGTGGTGTCGGTGAGCCACTTGGCCATGCCCCGGATGAACCCGGGGCTGATGTGCTGGACCAGGACCACGGGGCAGAAGTCCGGAGGCAGGGTCTTCAGGATGGTCTGGAGAACGGGGGGGCCGCCGGTGGATGCGCCCAGGACCACCATCTCCACGGGGGGCCTTTCTCTTTCCCTGGCCGGGACGGGGGCGGGTGGCGCGGGAGACAGGGGCCGGGCCATATGGCGGCGCACCAGCTTCAGACCCGCGAAGGCCTTCACCAGGGCCAGGAGTCTTCCTGCATCGGGGCTGTCCTCGGAGAACCCTCGGGGCTTGGGCGTGGCGGCCACGGCTCCGGCTTCCAGGGCCCGGGCCTCCCGGTCCACGCCGGAGGCCGAGGACCCCAGAAGCACGATGATGGGCCGGGGAACCCCGCCCATGATGGCCCGGGTGGCGGCCAGCCCGTCCAAGCGGGGCATGTCCACGTCCATGAGGACCACGTCCGGCGCGAGCCTTCCGCACAGCTCCACGGCGGCCAGGCCGTCGGCAGCCTCCCCGGCCACGGCCAGGCCCGGGTCCGACTCCACGATCTCCCGCAGCAGAAGGCGCTGGGTGGGAGAGTCGTCGGCGATGAGGACGCGGATCATGGACGTTTCCCTTTTGGGGAGGCCGTTTTCGGTCCGCCCGCGCTGGCCGGGGCCAGACGGCGGACGGTTGCCACCAGTTCCTTTTGATCAAAGTCACTTTTCAGGATGTAGGAGTCCGCCCCGGCCCCCATGCCCCGGAGGCGGTCCTCACGGGATTCCAGGGAGGTCACCAGGATCACGGGGAGTTCCTGGAACCGGGGGTCAGCCTTTAGGCGGGCGGTGAGTTCCAGGCCGTTCATGACGGGCATGTCCACGTCCGAGACCACCACGTCCATCTCCTGTTCCTGGAGGAATTCCCAGGCCTTTTGGCCGTCAGGGGCTGTGGTCACGGAAAAGCCCTCTTCCTCCAGGATGTTCTTCTCCAGGGTCCGGGTGGTGATGGAGTCGTCCGCCACCAGGACCCGCAACGTCCGGGCCTTCGTTGGGCCTGGCCTGGCCTGGGTGAAGCGCCGGACCGGACCTGCTGCCTCAGGGAGGTCGCCGGGGTTCACCAGCACCACCACCCGCCCGTCGGGCAAAAGCGCGGCCCCGGAGATCCCCCGAACCCGCATCATGGGGTAGGAGAGCCTCCGCACCACCAGGGGCCGGACGTTGGTCACTCCGTCCACGGCCAGGGCAGCCCTCACCCGGCCCGCCCGCACCAGGAGGTAGGGGACCCGGCCGTCCTGGCCGCTGGCTGCTTCCCCGCCAAGACCCAGGATCCGTGCCAGGGAGCCGGCAGGCACCAGCTCCCCGTCCAGTTCCAGGACAGGCCGTCCCCCCGCGCTTTTCACCTGAAGGGGGGAAATCTTGAGGACCCTTTCCACGGCCAGGGCGGGGAGGGCGAGGGTCTGGCCCCCGGCTTCCACCAGAAGGGCCAGGGTGGTGGCCAGGGAGAGAGGCGCCATCAGCTCGAATCGCGCGCCCGCGCCTTTTTCCGATTCCACCCGGATGCGGCCATGGAGGCGGCTGGCGCATTCCCGCACCACGTCCAGCCCCACCCCCCGGCCGGACACGTCCGTGGCGGCCGCCCGGGACGAAAGGCCCGGGGAAAAGATGAGGTCCAGGATTTCCGTATGGGAAAGCTCCCCGGCCCGTTCGGGCGAAACCAGCCCCGAGCGCTCGGCCGCCCGGCGCACGGCCTCGGCGTCCACCCCGGCCCCATCGTCGGAAACCAGGATTTCCAGGGCCGGGCCCCGGCGGGAGACCTCGATCCTCACGGTACCCTTCCGGGGCTTGCCCGAGGCCTCCCGGACCTCCGGAGTTTCCAGGCCGTGGTCCACGGAGTTCCGCACCAGATGGGTCAGGGGAGACTTCAGGGCCTCCAGGATGACCCGGTCCGCTTCCACGTCCGCCCCGGAAATCTTGAGCGCCACTTCCTTGCCCAGGTCCCGGGCGAGATCCCGCACCATCCGGGGAAACCCGTCCAGGAGGGTGCCCACTGGGAGCATGCGCATCCCCCGGACGCCGTCGGCCATCTCGGTGCAAAGCCGCGAAAGGGACCGGGTGCCCGCAGAGAGTTCCCGGGCCGCGTCCTCGGAAATCGCAGTTTGGGACAGGGAGGCCACCTGGTCCGAAAGCCGCATGGCCAGGACCGTGAGTTCCCCGGCGAGATCCAGGGCCCCGTCCACCTTTTCTTTCCGGACCCGGAGATATTCAGCGACCCTCGGAGAGACCGGGGCAGGCTTTTCCGGGGTCCGGGCAGGCTCGGCCGGACAAGCGGGCTCGTCCTTGGCCGGGGCTGTTTTCGTTGCCCCGGGCTCTGGAGGTTCCGGAACGGGAGGGGCAGGGGGGGCCGGCTTTGCCCGGGTTTTTGGAGGGTCGGCGGCCGGGGGAGGAGCGGTTCGGGATATGGCCGGTTCGGGAGGCTGGTCCAGTTCCGGTCCCAGGTCCCAGGCGTCCAGGGCCGCAGCCAGGGAGATCTCCGCCGCGTCCCGTCCAGCCGCCGGGGGGGCGGAGGCCTTGGAAACCGTGGCCGCCGGGCCCTTCAGAGCGGTTTCCAGGCCCCCCGCCAGGTTTTCCAGCTCGTCCCGGCCCATGGACCCTCCGGCCAGATGGAGTTCCAGGGCCCGGGGCATGGCGTCGGCAGCCCTGAAGAGGGCGTCGAAGGAGCCGGAAGACAGGCCGGCTTCCCCGGCCCGGGACTTGCCCAGCAGGTCCTCCATGCGGTGGGCCAGGGTCTCCACGTCCCGGACCCCCACGGCCCGGGAGGCCCCCTTGATGCTGTGGGCCGCCCGGAACAGGGCGTCCATCCTCCCCGGCTCCATGGCCGGGTCCTCCTCCAGGGCCAGGAGCTCACGGTTCAGCAGGGAAAGCTGTTCCGAAAGCTCCTCGCCAAAGGTGGCCAGGAGCCTGCGCCTGCGCTCTTCCCGGTTTCCGGCCATCAGGGCGCTGCCTTGGGGCCGGTGGGGCCGGGACAGCCGTTGAGGGGCGTGTTTCCCATGGGTTATTCGTTCCTGGAGAGCTTGTAGCGCTTCACCAGTTCCTGAAGCTGCCCGGCCAGGGCGTTCAAACTCAGGGCCTCGGCCTCCACGGTCCGGGTTCCGTCCTCAGCCTCCTGGGTGGTCTGGTTGATGCTCTCCATGGCTGCGGTGATCTGGTCCATGCCCACCAGTTGCTGGTTGGTGGAGACGGCGATCTGTTGGGTGGCCAGGGCGGCCTTGGTGATGCGTTCCGCGATGTTTGCGATGGCCTGGCCCGTGATGCGGGAAAGCTCCACCCCGGTTTCGGCCCGGCGGGTGCCTTCCTCGGTGACCATGACCGCGCTGTCGGCCGATTTCCGGATCTCCCCCAGGATCTCCCGGACCTGGGCCGTGGCCCCCCGGGACTGCTCGGCCAGGGACCGGACCTCCTCGGCCACCACGGCGAATCCCCGCCCGGCCTCTCCGGCCCGGGCCGCCTCGATGGCCGCGTTCAGGGCCAGCAGGTTGGACTGGTCGGCGATGTCGTTCACCGTGGAGATGATCTCCCCGATCTTCTGGGTCTTTTCCGAGAGGTCCAGGATGGTGCGGGAGATGTTTTCCACCTGGTCCCGGATGGCGGCCATGCCCGCCTCGGCCTGGTGGACCGAGGTCATGCCCCGGTTGGCCTCGTCCGTGGACTCCTGGACCATGACCGACACCTGGCGGGTGCGCTCGGCGGTCTGCTGGGCCGTCTGGCGCACCTCCTCCACGGTGGAGGTGGTCTCGGCCACGGCGGCGGACTGCTCCGAGGCCGTGGCTGCCTGCTGGGTGGTGGAGGCGAGGATGCCGGAGCTGGTCTGGTGGATGGACGAAACAGCCTGGCCCATTTCCCGGGTGAGTTCCCGGAGGCTTTCGGCCATGCGGTTCAGGTTCCCCCCCAGGGCTGCCAGCTGATCCCCGTCCTCGGTGATGAGGAGTTCGTGGGTGAGGTCTCCCTGGCCCACCTTTTCCACAAAGGACCCGTAGGCCCGCACCGTGACCTCCAGCCTCCGGCGCATGCGGTTCTCCACCTTGGCCTTCTGGTTCAGGTCATCCACCAGGACCTTCAGGGACGTGATCATCGTGTTGAAGGAATCGGCCAGGATGCTGGTTTCATCGCGGCTCTTCACCTCGGCCCGGACCTCCAGGTCCCCGGCCGCGACCCGCTGGGCCACCTGGGTGAGCTTGCGCACCGGGCCGGACAGGGATCCGGCCAGGAAGGGCACGATGAGGATCACCACCAGGGCCGTGCCCAGGCCGGACACGAAAGTGACCTTTCGCAGGAGGCTGGCTTCGTCCAGGGTCTCTTTCCGGGTTTCCAGGGCCACCAGGGCGTAGGTGAGGTCTTCGGAAACCCGGATGGGGCTGTAGGCCACGATGTTGTCCCGGCCCAGGTAGGCCTCGGCCTCCATAATCCCTGAGCGTCCGTCCAGGGCGGCCCGGACTGCGGGGATGTCGGCCCCGTTTTGGGCAACGGTTCCGGTCAGGGACGCGGCCAGGGAATGGGCCCCGGACTTGTCCTGGAAGGAGTCGGAGCGCATGCGCAGGTCCGGGCCCACCAGGATGGTCTCTCCGGTTTCGCCCAGGCCTGTGCGCTTTTGCATGAGAGCGGTGAGCGGCGCGGCTTCCTGGCAGAGCACCACTACGAGATCCACCCCGTTTTCTCCCAGGACGGGATGGGCGAAGAAAGCCACCGGCACGTTGCCCGCCGGGGGGTACAGGGCGAAATCGCTGTGGGCCATCCGGCCCGTTTCCAGCACCCGGGCCACCAGGGGCGCGAGATGGGTCTTGGAGAGATCCTCGGAAAAGACGTTTTTCCCCTGGTCCGGTCCTTTGCGAACCGAGTGGAAGACCGTGCCCTCGCTGGTCAGGAGAAGGATGTCCAGGTAGCCCCGCTGGTGCGCGAAGGTGGTCAGGAAATCCGATTTGGCCCCCTGGGATCTGGGCACGAATACCTCCTCGATGCCCGTCTCGGCCACGATGGCCCAGTGGAGCCCCGGGATGTTCAGGGGGGCGTAGGCGGCCAGGACCTTTTCTTCCAAAA
>JAHJUF010000244.1 GCA_018829095.1 Pseudomonadota bacterium
CTCCTGCATGACCTCGCCCAGGATCTCCACGTAAATCTTCTCGTCGATGTACCCGTGGCGGTCCTCCAGGAGCCGCTCCACAAAGTTCGTGGAAACCAGGCCGGAGACGAAGTTCAGCAGGGCGTTCCCCCGCTCCTTTTCGATGGATTGGACCCACTCCGGGGAGACCCGGGCCTTTTCGGCCACGGCGTTGACCATTTCCTCCTGCACGAGAGCGTAGCCCAGGCGCTCGGCGACCCGGGCGCCCACGGTGTACCCGCCCGCGCCAAAGGGCCTGGCGATGGTTATAACGGCCATGGCAAAACCTCCTTTTACGTCTGGAGTCGTGAGCCCCGGGCATGGGGCCCTCGGCCGGATGAAGCGGTTCTTCTGGAATCGGCCCGGCCCCGTTGCCGACAGACGTTCGCGGCCAGGGCCGCAAGACCTATCTTTGCCGGACAGAGACGGAAAAACCCGCCCCGGACAGGTCCTCCAGGATCTCCCGGGGGTCTTCAACAGCCAGATGCAGGACCACGTCCTTTTTCTTCCTGCGGCCGGAGGGGTCCAGGATGTGGAGGGTGACGAGCCGTTCCTTGCGTCCGTTCACCAGGGAAAGGATGCGGCCCAGTTCCGGGGCCTCGCCCCCCCCCTCCACCTGGATCCGGCAGCCCGGCTCGCCCAGGCCCAGGACCTTGTTGGCGATCTTGTAGAAGAAATCGTTGGTGGTGATGATGCCCACCACCTTCCGGCCGGGGTCCAGAACCACCAGGGAACCCACCCGGTTGGACTGGGCGGTGGCCAGAGCCTTCTCCACGGTCATGTCCGGGGTCACGGTGACCACTTCCTGTTGCATGATCTTCGCGACCGGGGTGTTCTCCAGGAGATAACCCACCTCCCAGAGGGTGAGAGTGGTGGCCTTTCCCGGGGCCAGATGGTCCAGGCGCTGTTCGGTCACCACCCCCAGAAGCAGCCCCTTCTCCACCACAGGAAGGCGTTTCAACCGCTTCTGCTGCATGATGCGCTTGGCCTCGGCCAGGGAGGTGTCGGCGGGAATGGTGACCACGTTCTTGGTCATGACGTCCTGGACCAGCATGGGATTCTCCCCCCTCGGGCGGCTTTTCGGCAAGGAGCCGCAGGAAAGCGTTGGAACGATCAAAACGGGGTCATGGGAAATGGAACAGGCGGCCTGGCCGCCCGGTAACGCAGGGAGCATGGTTTCCGCGAGCCATGGCGTGGGAGGCTGCCGTGGCGCGGCCGGAACGGTCCTGCCGGGAACCGCCCTCACGTCAAATTATAGGACAGCACCGGCCCACTGCCAAGGGGAAAAGCGATTTTTCTAGTGGTGGAGGATGTTTTCGGACGGGGCTTCCCAGGTCCGGGGGCGGTCCCCCAGACAGGAAACCGAAAGCCGGGTTCCGTCCGTATTCACCCGCACCGCGCCGTCCAGGCCCGTGGTGAAGTCCGCGCAGCCCCGGTCCCGGTACCGGGCCAGGGTTTCGGGACGGGGAAATCCGAAGGTGTTGTCCCGGCCGACGGAAAAAATCACCACCGAGGGCCGGGTGGCGGCCAGGAACTCCTGGCCGGACGAATAGGCGCTCCCGTGATGGGGGGCCACCACCACATCGGACGAAAGCCCCTTGTCCGCGTTTTGGCAAAGGACATCCTCGCCAGGGCCCGTGAGGTCGCCGGGAAGGAGCAACGCCCGCGTCCCCAGGCCAAGGCGGAGCACCAGGGAGAACTCGTTGGGGTCGTCATCCGGGGACCAGCGGGCCGGGTAGTCCGGGGGCGGATGCAACGCTTCCACCCGGACGCCGGAGATCTCACGGCCCCCGGAGAGATCCCGGACATCCAGGACCCGGACGCCCCCCCGGCGACAGGCGGCAAGGAGCCTCTGGAAGGCCGGGAGATCGCTCCCCTGGCCCGGGGTCCACAGCTCCGACGGCCCGAACCGCTCCGCCAGAAAGACCAGCCCGGCCGTGTGGTCCTGCTGGGGGTGGGATAAAGCAAGAATATCCACCCGGCGAATCTTCCGGGACCACAAAAACGGGGCCACCAGGTCCTCCCCGGGATCGAAACCCGACTCGTCCGAGAACCCGCCCCCGTCCACCACCATGACCGGCCCCCGGGGGAACTCCACGCAGGCCGCGCTCCCCTGGCCCACGTCCAGAACCGTCACCCGCAGGTCCGGGCAAAACTCCCGCTCCCAGGTCCACCAGCCCGCATCCACGGCCAGAAGGACCAGGGCAATGGCAAAAACCGCCCGGGCCGCCCGAAACCGGAACGAAGCCAGGGCCGAGGCCAGGACGGCGTAGTACAGCACGGTTTCCGGGACCGAGGGGAACACGGGCATGACCGCCGCGTCCGGCACGGCCGAGGCGGCGGTGGCCAGGTCCGTCACGAAACCTGCACCCCAGGCCGCCACCTGCATGAGCCCGGACCCCAGCCAGGGGAAGACCGGGTCGGCCAGGGCCGCCGCAAGGCCCACGGGCAGGACCACGGCTCCCACCACGGGCACGGCCAGGGGGTTCACCAGGGGGCCCACCAGGGAAACCATGTGAAAAGCCCGCAGGGCCAGGGGCAAGGTCCCCAGGGTGGCCAGGAGCGACATGGCCACCAGGGAGAGGACCCGGGACCGGAGGCCCTTTTTTCCCATGAGGTCCCGGAGCCCGGGAATGGCCCGGATGCCCGCGAGAATGGCGAGAACCGCTGAAAAGGAGAGCTGGAACGAGAGGGAGAACAGGGCCGGTGGGGCCAGGGCCAGGATGGCCAAGGCGGCCGCCGCCACGGCGGAAAACGGGTCGTACAGGCGTCCCAGGGGCCAGGCCGCCACCAGGGCCCCCGCCATGACCACGGCCCGGCGGGTGGAGGGGGACATACCCGCCACCAGGCCGTAGAACACGGCGGCAGCCAGGGCCAGAAGGGCGGCCAGGGCCAGGGCCCGGCCCGAGAGGATGAGGCGCTCGGAACGGTACAGGACCCACCGGGACACCGCGAAAACGAACAGGGCCACCATGCCCACATGGAGCCCGGACACGGCCAGGAGGTGCGCCATGCCGGAGCGCTGAAACCGGTCCCGGAGACTTTCGCCCACAGCCCGTCCCCGGCCCAGGACCAGGGCCTGCAACAAGGCCTCCGCATCGCCGTCCGCCGTGCGCTCGATGAGGGCCGCCGTGCGCCGCCGGAACCGCTCCACCGGCCCCGGCGCCTCCCCGGCGGAAACGGCGGCCAGGTCCCGGGACCGGGCCCATGTCCGGGCCGCAACCCCCCGGAACCGGAGATAGCGCTTGTAGTCGAACCCCCCGGGATTGCCGAAGTTGGATGGCGAATGGAGGCGGGCGGAGAACCGGAGGCGGTCCCCGGGTGCCAGGGGCGGAGCCTGGCCCATCACCGTGACCCGGACGGTCCCGGAGGCCGGCCGGGCCTGGCCGTTTTCCGAGAGGGTCTCCAGGTCGAGGTCCAGGATCACCCTCCTGCCCCGGACATCCACGGGTCCGGCCACGGCGCCGGATATCTCAACGGGCCCGCCATCCAGGGCCGAGGCCAGGACCGGCGGCAATGGCGCGGTGTACGGCCCCATGGCGAGCCAACCCAGGCCCAGGAACAGGACCAGGGGCGCGATGGCAGCCGGAGCGCGCGCCAGCACACGGGCCCCGCAACAGGCCCCGGCAGACAGGGTCAGGGCCAGGGCAGCCGCCGGATGCCCTGCCAACCGCTCCCCCAGGAAAACCCCCGTTGCAAAGGCCACGGCCAGGGGGACCAGGGGACGGCCCCAGGTTTTGGGGAAAGAAATAGGCATATCAGAAGCCGGGGCCGCAAAAGGATGGGATCAGGCTTCGACAGGAACTCCGGCGAAACCGCCATTCATTGGCCCTGGAGATTTCCCTTTTATCCGTCCAGGCGTTTTCGGGTTCTCAGCCTTCAACCTCTTCTCCCTGCCCGATGAACCGATCATCCGCCCGCCGGGTCCGGGCTTTCTCCAGACTTTTTTCCAACCAGCCGCAAGCGGCGTCCGGCCGGGAATCAAAGGCCGGGACGTAGGGCTTCACGTCCAGAAGCGGGGTTCCGTCCAGGATGTCCACCCCGTCCAGTTCCAATACGTTGCCTGTGACGGAAACCAGCCGCACCACGGACAGGCCGAGGGGGTTGGGCCGGGCCGGGGCCCGGGTGGCGAACACCCCCCGGGGCGTGTCGTCCAGAAAGGGGACCACGGTCAGCCGGGGGCCGGGGGACCGGTGGAAATGGTACAGGAGAATGACGTGGGAAAAACCGGAGAGGTCTGCCAGGCCCGGGGCGTATTCCAGGTCCAGGACGGCCCGGCCCCGGGCCGCGCCCTCGCCCGTGGGCTGGATGGGCATGCCCGCCGGCTCCGTGAAGGGGCTCTCGATGATTCCGATAGGGCGATAAACAACCTCCGGGAGAGGCATACCCAAATCCTTTCACCGATTCCAACGGCCCGGAATTCCACCGGTTTGGCCCGAGCGGGGGCGGGTTTTCTCTTAAGCCGGGGAAACGAAAAAAAATCCCCCTGCCCCCTTTTCCAAGGAGAGACCAGGCCCGGGCCTTGGCGCAAAAAAGCCCAAAAAAATCAGCGGTCACCAGCCATGCGCTGGAGAATGTAGAGAATCTCGGCCGGGGTGACGGCCCGGTCGCCGTCCGCGTCCGCGTCGGCCAGGGGGCCCTGGCCGCCCGGGTCCAGGCCCACGCCGACCTTCAGGGCCATGGCCGCGTCCCGGGCGTCCGGAGTCCCGGAGGCGTCAAGGTCTCCCGTGGCCCGGCTGTCCTGGCAGTCCAACAGGCCGTCCCCATCGGAATCCGAATCCGCCGCGCCGCAGCCGCAGACCCCCGGGGCGGTCTTGGCGGGATCAGCCGGGCACAGGTCCGCGCAATCCGCCATGCCGTCGCCGTCAGAATCCGTATCGGCCACGCCGCAGCCGCAAAGCCCGGGCACGGTCTTGCCCGGGTCCAGAGGGCAGGAATCGCTGCAATCCAGGGCGCCGTCGCCGTCCGTGTCCGTGTCGGAAACCCCGCAGCCGCAGATCCCCAGTTCAATCTTGCCCGGGTCGGACGGGCAGGAGTCAGCGCAGTCCGGGGTCCCGTCCCCGTCCGAGTCAACGTCCGCCGCGCCGCAGCCGCAGATCCCGGGGAGGGTCTTGCCCGGGTCGGACGGGCAGGCGTCCAGGCAGTCCGGGGTTCCGTCCCCATCCGTGTCCGTTTCCGCAACCCCGCAGCCGCAGACGCCGGGCAAAATCTTGCCCGGGTCCGTGGGGCAGGAGTCCGCGCAGTCCGGGGTGCCGTCTTCGTCCGTGTCCGTCTCCGCAACCCCGCAGCCGCAAATCCCGGGCGCGGCCTTTCCCGGGTCATCGGGGCAGCCGTCGGCGCAGTCGGGCACCGTGTCGTTGTCCCTGTCCGTGTCAGGCTCCCCGCAGCCACAGGCCCCGGGCACGGTCTTTTCCGGGTCCACGGGGCAGGCGTCCATGCAGTCCGGGACGCTGTCGCCATCGGAATCCGTATCCGCCACGCCGCAACCGCAGGCACCGGGCACCGCCTTGGCCGGGTCCGTGGGGCACTGGTCCACGCAGTCCGGGCTCCCGTCCCCATCCCCATCCGTCTCCTCGTTTCCGCAGCCACAGAAACCCTCTTCAACCTTGCCCGGGTCCAAGGGGCATTCGTCCATGCAGTCGGGCAGGAAATCGCCGTCCGAGTCGGTCTCCGGCTCGCCGCAGCCGCAAAAACCGGGGTCAATCTTGGCCGGGTCGTCCGGGCAGCCGTCCTGGTCGTCGGGGACGCCGTCCCCGTCCGTGTCCAACCCGGACTGCTTGGTGAAGGATTCCAGGGCAACGGAAGGGGAACCCGGGTCCTGGGCCGAGGCCAGGACCGGGCCTGAAACCAGGAACAGGGCGCAGAGGATCAGGAACGGAAAGGCAGGACGCATGAGCCGCTCCGGGGCCGGGGCTTTACAAAATCTGGGAGAGGAACTGCCTGAGCCGGGGATGGGTGGGGTTGCCGAAGAAGGTGCCGGGATGACCCGTCTCCAGGATTTTCCCCTCGTCCATGAACACCACCCGGTCCGCCGCTTCCCGGGCGAATCCCATCTCGTGGGTCACCACCACCATGGTCATGCCCTCCCGGGCCAGGCGCAGCATGACCTCCAGCACCTCGCCGATCATCTCCGGGTCGAGCGCGCTGGTGGGCTCGTCAAAAAGCATGATCTTGGGGTTCATGGCGAGCGCCCGGGCGATGGCCACCCGCTGCTGCTGGCCGCCGGAGAGCTGGGCCGGATATCGGTCCGCCTTTTCCGCGATGCCCACCTTTTCCAGCAGGGCCATGGCCTCGCGCTCGGCTTGGTCCCGGGGGGTTTTCCGGAGCTTCATGGGGGCCAGGGTGAGATTTTGGAGCGCGGTCTTGTGGCGGAACAGGTTGAAGCTCTGGAACACCATGCCCAGTTCCGTGCGGACCTGGCAGATGTCCACGGAGGGGGCCGTGAGGTCGAAGCCGTCCACCACGATGCGCCCCGCGTCGATGGTCTCCAACTGGTTGATGGTGCGCAGAAGCGTGCTCTTGCCCGATCCCGAGGGGCCGATGATGACCACCTTCTCCCCGGAGGCCACGGAAAGGGAAACATGGTCCAGGGCCTTCAAGTCCCCGAAGAACTTGGAAACGCCCTCCATGCGGATGATGGGGTCATCGGGACTCATATTTGCCCACGCGCTTCTCCATCTCCCCCACCAGCCTGGAGAGGATGAGGGTGATGACCAGGTAAATGAGGGCCACCAGGGTGTAGGTCTCGAAGTACTGGAAGCCCGAGGAGGCGAACTCCCTGCCCCGACGCAAGAGGTCCGAAACCGCCAGGATGGACACCAGGGAGGTGTCCTTCAACAGGGCGATGAACTCGTTGCCCACGGGCGGCAGGATGGTGCGCCACGCCTGGGGCAGGATCACGTAGAACATGGCTTGGCGGCGGGAGAACCCCAGGGACATGGCCGCCTCGGTCTGACCCCAGTCGATGGACATGATGCCCGCCCGGAAGACCTCGCCCATGTAGGCGCCGTAGCACACGCTCATGGACAGGATGGCGGCCGCCATGGCCGGGATGGCGTAGAACTGGCCCAGAGCGTAGTAGATGTAGAAAAGCTGGACCAGAAGGGGGATGCCCCGGACCACCTCCACGTAGGTGGAGGCCACCAGGTTGATGGCCCGGTTGGGGGAGATGCGCCCCAGGCCGGTGAAGAGCCCGATGACGATAGCCAGTCCGATGGAGGCGAAGGTGACCTCGAAGGTCACGAGGATGCCGTCGGGGAGAAACTTCAGGATGCGCCAATAGGGATCGGATTTGAAGATGACCAGGCCGGCCATGCAGAGGATGGCTCCTACGAAGGCCAGCCACCAGGCGGACACCAGGCCCTGGTCCGACTTCACGGGAATGGCCGCTCCATCACCCACCTCGATGATGGTGATTTGCTTTTTTTCCTCTTTGGGCATGGTCCCCGGCGGGAGCCGGGGGGGCGAAGAGCCCCCCCGGATGCTCGTTGGCTATTGGCCGATCCACTTCTTCATCAACTCCTCTTCCAGACCGTTGGCCTTCACCGCGCGGATGCCGGCGTTCACCAGGTCCAGGACCTCGGCGTTGCCCTTCTTCACTGCGATGCCGTAGAACTCGACCTCGCCGCTTTCCACCACCACGGCGATCTTGAAGGCACCCTTGTAACGCTCATTCTCCAGGGCGTACTGGGCCGCCACCGGATCATCGCAGACCACGGCGGCGAGGCGGCCGTTGAAGAGGTCTTCCATGGCCAGACCGACTTCATCGTAGGTCTTGGAAACGATCTCGGGCACGGCCTGGATCGCGAAGGTGCCGGTGGTGGAGATCTGGGAGCCGACCTTCTGGCCCTTCAGGTCTTCCAGGCTTTTCACCGTGGAAGCCTTGGGCACCACCACGGCCTGGCGCACCCGGAAGTAGGGCTCGGAGAAGTCCATGGTCTTTTTGCGTTCCTCGGTGATGGACACGGAGGAGCAGATGGCGTCGTAACGGCCGGCGGCCAGTCCGCCGAAGATGCCGTCCCAGGCCACGGTCGTGAATTCGGCCTTGAATCCGGCGGCCTTGCCCGCAGCCGTCATGTAGTCAATGGAAAAGCCCACGGTGTGTTTGTGCTGGTCCACGAATTCCATGGGCGGCCAGGTGGCGTCCGTGGCGAACACGATGACGCGGTCCCCGGCAGCTGCGGCCCCCGCGCAAAGGGCGAAGGCCAGGGCGAAGATGAAAAGCTTTTTGGTCATGTTCATTCTCCTTTCGGTGGTCCGCGCCGCACGGGCGCGCTGCAAGTCGGCGGGAAAACTGCAAGGTTTTATCATCAGGCAAGGTTTCCCGCAACAGGAAAGGGGCTTCAAACCCCCCTCCGGGCGGCTGCCCGGGATCGGGCCTTGTCCCGGGCGGTCCACACCTGGGCCGTTACCATGCCGGTCATCATGAGACCCGCCCCCAGAAGGGCGCGGTCCCCCATGATCTCTCCCAGGATGGCCCAGCCCGCCAGGGCGGCGAACACGCTTTCGAGCTGGAGGATGATGGCCGCGTGGGCCGGGGGGGCGTCCCGCTGGCCGATGACCTGGAGGGTGAAACCCACGGCCACCGATGCGATGCTGCCAAAGGCCAGGGGAAACCAGGCCGCCTTCAGGGACGCCAGGGTGGGATCTTCCAGGACAAAGGCCAGAGCCAGGCTCCAGGCGGCGCACACCAGAGCCTGGCCAAAGGCCAGGACAAAGGAGTCCATGCGGGGGGAGAGCCAGCCCACGGCCAGGACCTGGAACGCCCAGGCAAAGGCGCAGACCAGCACCCATCCGTCCCCCTTGGCCAGGGTGAAGCCCCCGGTCACGGACAGAAAATACAGCCCCGCAGCCGCCAGGGGAGCCCCCACCCACACGCCGGGCCCGGGCCGCTGTTTCCAGAACAGGCCGAACACCGGCACGATGACCACGTACAGGCCGGTGATGAATCCCGCCTTGCCCGCCGTGGTCCACACCAGGCCCACCTGCTGGAAGTTGATGCCCAGGGCCATGAGGGTGCCGGACAAAAGGCTTCCCCACAGGGGCAGCCAGGGTCTCCCGGCGATTGCGGCCTTCAGGAACCCGCGCCTGCGGGCCATCATGGCCAGGGGGAGGAGGCACAGGGCCCCGGCCAGGAACCTCACGCCGGAAAACGTGAGGGGGCCCATGTGATCCATGCCCTGGCGCTGGGCCACGAAGGTGGCGCCCCACACCAGGGCGGCTGTGAACAGGAGGAGGTTTCCCCTGAGGGCTTTCGCGTCCATGATTTCTTCCGTCCGGGTCTTCCGCGGCCCCATGGGGCCAGGGGCCCCCATAACGCGGAACCGGAGGCAGGGTAAAGGGGAAAAGGGAAGCACGGACTCGTTGCCATCCAAAGACTTTTCCGGTACTTGTAGGGGATGGAAAAGCCCTTGGACTGGAAAGTCTTTTTCCAGAGAAGGATCACCCTGGCCCTGGTCCTGGCGGGCGTCGGCCTGTACGGGGTTCTGTTCTGGCAATACGTGAGCCGGTCGCCTTTCGCCTCGGTGCCTGTGGTGGACTCGGACTTCTACTGGAACGCGGCCCGGGAGGCGGCCCGGGGCAACGGCCTGCCGCCGGTGATCTTCAACGCCCCCCTGTATCCCCTTTTCGTCACCGCCGTGGTGGTCCTCACCGGCCCAAGCCTTCCCACCCTCTATATCCTCCAACTGGCCCTGGCCCTCCTGGCGGTCCTGTTCACCGCCTGGACGGCCCGGAGGCTCGTCTCCCCGGCCGCCGAGGCCATGGCGGGGTTTTCCCTGCTCCTGTACCTGCCCCCCGCCTTCCTGGCCGTGAAGATCCTGCCGGACACCCCTTCCCTGTTCCTCCTGTCCCTGTTCCTCTTCCTGTACACCCGGCCCGGCAAAAGCCCGGGCCTGGCCGTCGGCCTGGGGCTCGTTGGCGGGCTCATGGGGCTCGCCCGGAGCCAGTTCCTTCCCGTGGCGGGCCTGCTGCTGATCCTCTGGCCCCTGTACGGACCCCGATTGCCCCGGAAACAGGCGGCCCGGTTCACGGCCCTGGCCCTCTGCCTCTTTGCCCTGCCCCTTGGCCTATGGGGCCTCCGGAACCTCCACGCCTCGGGGCGGTTCTTCCTCCACGCCCCCAACGGCGGCCTGTCCTTCTACATGGGGAACAACGAAAACGCCTCCGGGGCCTACTGCCCGGTGCCGGGCATGACCTCGGACGTGAATGGCATGCTTCCGGCCCTTGTGGACATGGCCTCCGTGGAGATGGGGCGGCCGGTGACCCTGGCCGAGGCGGACGCCCATTTCTACGCCAAGGGGTTGGAATACATCCGGTCCCATCCTGCCGACTGGCTGGCCCTGGAGCTTCGCAAGGCCCGGATCATCCTCTCCCCCCGGGAAACGGGGGTCATCTACAGCCTGAACCTGGAAAAGAGCCTCCACCTCACGGTTGCCCGCTTCTTCCCCATGACCTTTTCCCTCTTTGTCCCCTTCTGCCTGGCCGCCCTCATCCAAATGGCCTTTTACGACCGCCGGGCCTGGGCCGCGCTCTGGCCCTTTTTGGTCACGGGCGCGCTCCTCACGGCGGCGCTCATGGCCTTCATGGTGGCCACCCGGTACCGCATCCTCCTGTTGCCTGCGGTGGGGGTGACGGCGGCCTACGGGGCCGTGGCGGCCTGGGGCTGGGTACGGAACCGGCGCTGGCTGCCCCTGACGGTCCTGGCCCTGGCCCTGGGATGGGCTGTGTACGCCTCGGCCACGGGTCAGGGCGGCGTGGCGGCCCAGTCCCTGAACAACCTGGCCTATGCGGAACTGAACTCCGGCCGGTTCAGCCAGGCCGAGGCCCTTTCCCGTCAGGTGCTGGCCGCCCGGCCCGGGGACCCCGTGGCCCTGAACAACCTCGTCACGGCCCTGCTGGCCCTGGGCCGCCCGGACGAGGCCCGGCCCCTGGTGGACCGCCTAGCGGATAATCCGGTGTTTTCGGAGAACGTGGGGATTTTCCGGGAACGGATGGAGGAGTACCGGGACAAGGCCCCCGGGACCCCGGACCAAAGGGGGGGCCTGCCGCCGGAGCGGCCCGGCCATAATACGTTGACAAATCCCGTCCCATGAAGCATGTTGGCCCTGCTTTGCGGTCGGGTTGTCCGGCCTGCGAAATCCACACCCTGCATGGAGAGACGAATCATGAGCGATTCGGACGGCAGTCCTAGTTGCTTGGAACGCGAAAAAGAACCGCCAGGTAGCGACATCCCAAGTCCCGGACCGCAACGGATGCGGCCCGCGTCCCCAGTAGCGCCTCCGAGGAGCCTGCCCCTCCGGTAAAGCCCCCCGGTCCGCCTCCGGCCGCGTGCGCCACGCCACGCGGTCCTTCAACGGAGGTGAACCATGAAGAATCCCCTTCTGGCACCCGAACTCCGGGAAAGTCTCCAGGCCGGAAACGAGCAGGAACTCCGCGCCTTCTGCGAATCCGCCCACCCCGCCGTGGTGGCCGAACTCATCTCGGCCCTGACCCCCCGCGAGGCCTGGGATGTGGTGCGCCACGCCCCGCTGCATCTTCGTGCCGCCATCTTCAGCCACCTGGACGAAGACATCCAGGAGGACATGATCGAGTTTCTGGGAAGAAACGACATCGCCCGCATCGTCTCCGACATGCCCCACGATGACCGGGCCGACCTTTTCAAACGCCTTTCCGAGGAAAAACGCGAGGCCATCCTCCCGGCCCTGGCCCAGGCCGAGCGGGAGGACATCCGCCGCCTGGCGGCCTACGAGGAAGGAACGGCCGGGGCCGTCATGACCTCGGACTACGTAACGTTGAAACCCGACCTCACCGCCGCCGAGGCCATCGAACGCCTCCGCAAGGACGCCCCCAACAGGGAGACCATCTATTCCTCCTACGTGGTGGATGAAAAGCGCAGGCTTCTGGGGTACGTGTCCCTGAAGGACCTCATCCTGGCCCGGCCCAACGCCCGGGTGGGGGATATCATGTACAGCGAGGTGATCCAGGTCCGGGTGAGCGAGGACCAGGAAAAAGCGGCCCGGATGATCCAGAAGTACGACCTCCTGGCCCTGCCCGTGATCAACGGCGGCGACGCCCTGGTGGGCATCATCACCCACGACGACGCCCTGGACATCATCACCCAGGAACACACCGAGGACATGGAAAAGCTCATGGCCATCACCGGAAGCCATGAGGCGGGCGTGTACCTGAAAACCCCGGCCCTGGTCCATTTCTATAACCGGGCCTTCTGGGTCGTGGGCCTCGCCGCCGTGGGGCTCGTGTCCGGCCTCATCATCCAAAGCTTCCAGGACACCTTGATGCAGCTCATGATCCTGGCCTTTTACATGCCCATGGTGACCAGCACCGGCGGCAACACGGGCAGCCAGTCCGCCGCGGTGGTAATCCGGGCCCTGGCCCTGGGCGAGGTGGTTCCAAAGGACGCTCTCCGGATCCTTTTCAAGGAGTTCCAGGTCGCCCTGATGCTGTCCCTGGTTCTGGGTGTGATGTCCTGGGGCAAGGTCATGTTCCTGTCCCAGGGGACGCCGGTCCCGGAGGGCTTCACCCTGGGCTGGATCGGGCTGGCCATAGCCCTGGCCCTGGGGCTCCAGGTGGTGACCGCCACCCTGGTGGGGGCCCTCCTGCCCCTGTTCGCGGCCCGGATGAAATGGGACCCCGCCGTGGTGGCCAGCCCGGCCCTGGCCACGGTGGTGGACGTCACCGGGCTTCTCCTCTACTTCTGGACCGCCAAGGCGCTGTTGGGGATCTGACGGGCCTCAGGGCACGGAAGGCAGGAAAATAGCGGGGGAAAGGATGTCACAGATCTTCCGGGCGGCCCGGTCCAGGTCGAAATCCGGGTCCACGCCGCTCCCGAAGTAGAGGTAGGCGGTGCGCAACAGCGCCCCTCCCAGGAGATTGGCCACCAGCCTCACGTCCATGTCCTCGGGCACGTGACCGTTCCGGACCCCCAGGTTGAGGTCGTTGACGATGATGTCCTCGATCTTTTTCTCGAAACGGCTTATGGTGGATTCCAGTTCGCCGGGCAGGCCCAGGCCCATGCGCAGGTAGATCCGGCAAACATCCTGATCCTGGGCGAAGAACTCCAGGGTCCTCCGGATGCGGTGAAAAAAATACTCCCGGGGGCTGACGGCGGCCAAATCCAGGTCCTCGGCCAGGTAGGCGTTCTTCTCCCACTGGCTGTAATATTTTTCCAAAAGGGAGACGAACAGGTCCTCCTTGTTTTTGAAGTACTGGTAGATGGTCCCCCGGGCAATGCCCGCCTCCCGGATGATGTCCGATATCTGGGTCTGGTAGTACCCCTTGACCGCAAAAAGCTTCTTGGCCTCCTGCAGAATCATTTCCTTGCGTTCCGTGGGTTCCATAACTTCCCTTTCCGGATGACGGCCCCGGGGCAGGCGGATCTGGGCCCGGCCGGCCGATATGAACTGACATGTCAGTCTATTTTGCACACCCCCAGGCCCCTGTCAAGCGGAGGGGGGAGAAAAATCTGTTGACAGGGCCAGGAAAGAACAATAAGGACTGACATGTCAGTCTACTGAAAGGCTGGCGATTCCGCCCCCCCCAACCGAG
>JAHJUF010000245.1 GCA_018829095.1 Pseudomonadota bacterium
ACTTTTGCGATTTCCGTTGGCGATATTTTGCCGCAGAAGACGGCAGGGCTCCGGTCAGGCACCTATCCGTCCTCAGCTCCGGATCTGGCCCTCACCCAGGACCACGAATTTTTCGCTGGTGAGTTCCTTCACGCCCATGGGGCCGAAGGCGTGGAGCTTGGAGGTGGAGATGCCGATCTCCGCCCCCAGGCCCAGTTCGCCGCCGTCGTTGAACCGGGTGCTCGCGTTCACCATCACGGCCGAGGCGTCCACCCGACGCATGAAGGTTAGTGCCCGGTCGTAGTGGGGCGTCACGATGGCCTCGGTGTGCTGGGAACCGTAGGCCGCGATATGGGCCAGGGCCGCCTCCAGGGAGTCCACCACCTTCACGGCCAGGATGAGGTCCAGGAATTCCCGGCCCCAGTCATCTTCCGTGGCGGGCACGGCTTCGGCCACGATCTCTACGGTCCGTTCGCAGCCTCGGATCTCCACCCCGGCGGCTTTCAGGGACCCCTCCACCCGGGGCAGGAACGTCCTGGCCTCGTCCTTGTGGACCAGAAGGGTCTCCAGGGCGTTGCACACGCCGGGCCGCTGGACCTTGGCGTTCATGCAGATTCCCTCGGCCATGCCATGGTCCGCGCCCCGGTCCACGAACATGTGGCACACGCCCTTGTAGTGCTTGAGCACGGGGATTCGGGAGTGTTCCACCACGAACCGGATGAGCCCCTCGCCGCCCCGGGGGATGACGAGGTCGATATATTCCTCCTGGGCCAGGAGCACGTTCACCGCCGCCCGGTCCGTAATGGGCACCAGGGACACGGTCTCGGGCGGCAGGCCGTTTTCCGCGAGCGCCCGGGCGATCAGGCCTCCCAGGGCGGTGTTGGAATGGATGGCTTCGGAGCCGCCCCGGAGGATCACGGCGTTCCCTGCCTTCAGGCAAAGCCCGGCAGCGTCCACCGTGACGTTGGGCCGGGACTCGTAGATCATGCACACCACCCCCAGGGGGATGGTCATCTTGCCCACCATGAGGCCGTTGGGCCGCACCCGCATATGGGAGATGCCTCCCACGGGGTCTTCCTGGGCCGCCACTTCCCTAAGGCCCTTGGCCATGGACTCCACGGTCTTGTCCGTGAGGGTCAGGCGGTCCACCATGGCGGCGGAAAGCCCTTTTTCCCGGGCTGCTTCCACGTCCCTGGCGTTTTCAACGAACAGGGCCTTGCGTTCGGCCAAAAGGATGTCCGCGAGATCCGTCAGCACCCGGTTTTTCACCGCCGAGCCCGCGCTTGCTGCCTCCCGGGATGCGATCCGGGCCTTTTTCGCCATTTCCGTGATGATGGATTCCATCTCCATGATGGTCCCCCCTTCCTTGCTTATGATTCCCGCACCACCAGGTTGTCCCGGTGGATCACTTCGTCGTAGGACTTTTCGCCCAGGATTCGGGCGATTTCGCCGGTCTTTTTGCCCAGGATGGCCCGGATATCCGTGGCCGAGTAGTTCACAAGGCCCACGCCCAGGACCGCGTTGTCCGGACCCCGGCATTCCACGGCAGCCCCCACGGAGAACTCCCCCTCCACCTCCCGGATTCCGGCGGGGAGAAGGCTCTTCTTGTCCCGCACCACGGCCCGGACCGCCCCGGCGTCCAGGACCAGGGCGCCCCGGGGCTTGATAGCAAAGCCGATCCAGCACTTCCTGGACGCCATTTTCTGGCTGTTGGGCACGAAGTAGGTCCCAGCGGGTTCGCCGGAGAACAGGCGCATGAGGATGCCCGGGTCCGAGCCCCGGGCCACCACCGTGGGAATGCCCGCCTCGCAGGCCTTCCGGGCGGCCCGGACCTTGCTGGTCATGCCCCCGGTGCCCAGGGGGCCGGGAAGCTCGCAGGCCAGGTCCTCCACCTGCCGGGTCACCCGGCTCACCACGGGGATGAGGCAGGCGTCGGCGTGTTTCTTGGGGTCCCGGTCGAACAGGCCGTCGATGTCCGTGAGGTTCACCAGGGCATCCGCGTCCATGAGGAGGGCGATCATGGCCGAGAGGTTGTCGTTGTCCCCGAACTTCAACTCATCCA
>JAHJUF010000246.1 GCA_018829095.1 Pseudomonadota bacterium
CGTGGTCGTGGTCGTAGGCGCCGTGGTCGTGGTCGTAGGCGCCGTGGTCGTGGTGGTCGTCGTAGGCGCCGTGGTCGTGGTGGTGGTCGGCGCCGTCGACGTCGTTGTGGAGGACGTGGTGGTGGAGGACGTGCTGGTGCTGGAGGTGCTGGAACTGGTGGTGGTGGTGGTGCTGGTGGTGCTGCTCGTGGTGGTGGCCTCCGTGGTGGTGGTCGCCTCCGTGGTGGTGGTGCCCTCGGTGGGGGTGGCCTCCGTGGTGGTGGTGGCCTCCGTGGACGAAACGGTGAATCCCTCGCTCCGGAAATCCTCCAGTTCCTCCTCGGTCATGAGCACGGGAATCCCGGGCACCTGGCCTTGCAGGATCTGGGTCTTCAGGCCCGGGTTCAGGACCAGGTACTGGCTGGGATCGAACACGCCGGAAACCTGGACCTGGGAATCGTAGCAGGCCACGATGGTGAGGGTGTTGTTCACCACCTCCACCATGAACACGGTGCCCCGGACCCCGCAGATGGCCGTGGGGGTTTTGATGTCGAAGCTTCTTTCCCGAAATCCCGCCACCCGGTTGGCGAACACCCGGATCTTGCCCGAGAGCATGGAAAACACGGCCCTGCGGGACTTTTCCTCGGGCTCGTACCGGTACTCGGAGAGGTCCAGGGTGGATTTTTCCTCGATGCTCACCACGCTGCCGTCCGACAGGGTGATGCGGACCTTGGCACGCCGGCCGGTCTGCACCACGTCGGTCTCGTACATATGACGGCCCTGGGTGCCCACGAACTCCCAGCCCCGGTGGATGACCGTCACGGAGCCGGAAATCTTGGTGATCTGGCCGATGGGCGTCCCCGGACCGGGGGTCCGGGCGTGGGCCGGCAGGACCAGGACCGCCAGCAGAAGGGCCAACAAAACCATGGTCCGGCCCGTGAAGGCCGGCTCGCCGGGAATGTGGCTTTTGGGCCGGATCATTCGTGTCATTGGGCGTTCCCTGCTAGAAAGACAGGCTCAAGGCGGCCAGTATGAGATTACGCCGGTACTTGTACTCATCCACCCCGGCGCGGGTCACATTGGAATCGTTATGATTGAGAATATACGTCAGGGAGACCTGGAGCCAGTCCGTGATCTCCCGGGTGACCAAGCCCGTGAAACGGTGGGTGGTGTCCTTCCGGTCGCCCTTCCACAAGGCCGGGTTCTCCTCGTACTGGGTGAGGACCAGGGAGTAGGACGCATCCGCGATCACGCCCCAGGCCACCGGGGTGCTGAACCCCGCCGTGCCCTCGTTGAAGAAATAGGTGTAGCGTTCCTCCTCGGCGTTCTCGTAGTAGAACGTGTAGCCCAATCTGGCCGTCCGGCCCGAGTTCCCGAAGGCTTTTAACTGGACCACGTTGACCGTGAATCCGTCCGCATCGGGGGTGAGATCGAAATAGTCCTTCTGGAGCCAGGCCAGGCCCAGCTGGGTTTTCATGCCGTGGGCCTCGTCCAGCACCAGGGAGGAGGTGACCTGGTGGGTCCTCAGCTTGTCAAAGGGCGAGGCAAAGGTGAGGTACATGCCATCGTCCTGAGCCAAGCCATCCGATCCGCCGGTGTAATAATACCCGTAATCGTATTGGAGGCGCAAGTGCAGCCGTGTGAAATCCCACTCACCAAAAAAGTGCGGGTTCCATGAAAGAATATTGTTGTTCGATAGATCCCGGTATCCCAGGTGGTGCAGGGCCAGACCCGCTCCCACCCGGCGTTCCTTTTCGTTGATAAGGCGGTAGCCCCCCGCGAGGTAGAGGTTCTGGAAGAAATCCTCCTTTTCCGGGTATCTCACCGCAGGCGGGGGGTCCAGGGGCTGGTTGCTCACGTTGTCATCCCAGCCCATGGTGAACTGGGCCCGGACGTACCAGGGCTTCCGGGCCTTCTTGATCTTGCCCAGGATGGCCAGGGACTGGGCGCTGGCCGCAGCCACCGGGTCATTGGGATAGGTCTGCATCACCTGGCGGAAGAGGTTCTCCGACAGGTCGAAGTCCTCCATGTCCAGGTGGGTCACGGCGATCATGTGCTGGGCCGTGGGGGCCGTTTCCGGGTTCAGTTGGGCCGCCTTCTCGAAATACTGGATGGCCAGGTCGAACCGGCCCATCTCCCGGGCCACAACCCCGGCCTCCATGCGGGCCCGGGCATCACCCGGGTCCGAGGCAACAGCCTCCTGGAGGGTGGCCATGGCCTCCTGATGCTGTTTTTGCTTTACCTGAACGGCTGCTATGTCAAAATAGGCCTTCCGGTATTCCTGGGGACGCTTTTCCAGGAGATCGCGGAAGAGGACCAGGGCCTCCCCGTTTTTCCCCATCTTCTCCAGGGCCAGGCCCTTGTAGTAGACGAACTCGGGGTTGTCCGGCCTCATGCGGGCGGCCTGGTCGAAAAAATCCACGGCCCGGGCCAGCTCGCCCGCCTCCATGGCCTCCACGCCATCCACGAAAAGGTCCATGGGGTCGGCCTCGGCCCGGGCGGCGCCCGGCGGAATCGCCAGGAGCGCAAGGGCAAGGAGCAGCAAGAGCCTCGGCATTTTCCAGGTTTCAGCCTTTGGCATAGGTCCTCGCAGGAAAGAAAAAGTGGAATGAAATCAATTGCAGGTTTGAATATAGACTCCCCCTGTCTTTTAGTGTCAGGGCCGGATGGTGTCAAGGAATTTCCTGGCTCCGGGCTCTTGCCCGCACCCGGCGGCAGCGGGCCTTCGCGTCTGTTCGCAGTCGTGGACCTCCTGCTCCTGGCCGGGATGCTGGCATTCCTGGCGGACTACTTCTCCCCCTCCCTGCTCCTGTCCTCCTCCGTGCCTGCGGGGGGCGACACCCCCAGCCATTTCTACACGGTCCGGTACCTGGCCGAGGTCCTCCTGCCCCAGGGGCGGATTTCAGGATGGTGCCCCGGGGCCCTGACCGGGTTCCCCCTTCTCCAGTACTATTTCCCCCTGCCCTTTGTTCTGGCTGCGGCCTTGGGCAAATTCCTGTCCCTGGCCGCCGGATTCAAGCTGGCCACCGTGGCCGGGACGTTCCTCCTGCCCCTGGCGGCCTGGGGGTTCTTCCGCCTGCTGGGCGCGCCCTTCCCTGCTCCGGTCATGGGGGCGGCACTTTCCCTGTGTTTCCTGTTCAACGAGGGCAACACCATGTGGGGGGGCAACATCCCCAGCACCCTGGCCGGGGAGTTCTGCTATTCCCTGTCCTTCGCCCTGGCGGTCCTGTGGCTGGGGATGATGTTCCGGGAGGCCAAATCAGGGCGCAGACGGGCGGTCCCTGCCGCCGGGCTCCTTGCCCTATGCGGCCTGTGCCACGCCTATCCCCTGCTCTACGCGGTTTTCGCGTCCTCCTTCTTCCTGTTCTCCCAAAAAAAGGAGGAGTTCTTCGCCCGCCTGGCCTTCCTGGCCCGGGTTCACGCCCTGGCCTTTCTGCTGCTGTCCTTCTGGCTCCTGCCCCTTCTGGCCTACCTCCCCTACACCACCCGGTTCAACATCCTGTGGGTGTTCCCCAGCCTGGCCGGGGCCCTGGGCCAGATCCTGCCGGCCATCATCTGGCCCGGGGCGGCCTTGGGCCTTTTGTGGACCGGCTGGTCCCTGGCCGCCGGGCGGCGGCTCGGCCACGGCCCCGGAGCCGGAGGGTTTTTAGCCTTTCTGTGGCTTGCCGGGCTGGCCGCCTGGTTCGTAGGCTACCGGGCCCGGGTGGTGGATGTGCGGTTTTTGCCTTTTTTCCAGTTCTTCCTGGTGGTCGCCGGGGCCGGGGTCTTTGCGGTTTTCCGCAACTTCCGGGCTTCGGCCCGGGTGCTCCTGGCCGGGGCCGGGGTGGTGGGGGCCCTGCTGTGGGTGGACGGCCACGAGAACTTCACCGGCCGGTGGATCACGGGGAACTACCGGGGCATGGAGATGAACGTGCTGTGGCCCTCCTTCTCGGTGGTGAACGAATACCTGGCCGGCACCGGCCGCACCGACCGGGTGGCCTACGAGCACTCCATGATCCACGCCCGGGCCGGGACGGTGCGGGCCTTCGAACTCCTGCCCCTGTTCTCCGGGCGGCCCACCCTGGAGAGCGTGTACATCCAGGCTTCCCAGACCGCGCCCTTCATCTACTACCTCCAGTCGGAAATCAGCCAAAAGCCCTCCACCCCCATCCCGGACTTCTGCTACTCCCGGTTCAACCCGGACCGGGCCCTGGGCCACCTGGCCCTGTTCAACGCCGGGCAGGTGGTGGCGGCGGAAAAGGAGACCCGTCTGGCCCTGGCGGAAAACCCGGGCTACACCCCGGTGTTCAAGGCGGGCTACTACCAGGTCTTTGACGTGGCCGGGGTTTCGGGGCGGATCGTGGAGCCCGTCACCACCCGGCCCGTGCTCCTGCCGGAAAAGGGTTGGGACCGCAAGGCCTACGAGTGGTTCCGCCTGGGGGACCTCTCGGTGATCCCCGTGTTCTCCGACGCCCCGGACCCGGCGGACGAGGGGGCCTTCCTCCGGCCGGACAGCTCGGACCCGGCGTCCTGGGCTCCCAGCCCCCAAGCCCCGCCCGGGGACAGGGAAACAGCCGCCGCAGACCCGGGGGAAATTTCCCCGAATTCGGGGGAGCCCTCCCCGCCCCCGGCGGCCCCGGCCGCCCCGGCCCTGGAGGAGGAGGTGGAAGCGGAAATCATCCGGATCAAAAACGCCGAACCAGGGGTCCCCCTCCTGGTGAAGGTTTCTCACCATCCGGCCTGGAAGGTTTCCGGCGCGGCGCGGATCTACCGGGCCGGGCCGGGGCTCATGATGGTGGTGCCCAGCCAGGCCGAGGTGACCCTGACCTATTCCCCGGACCGGGTCCACGCCTGGGGCATGGGGCTCACCGCGGCGGGGCTCATCCTGGCCCTTCTTTTTTCCGTGTCCCTTCCAACGGGCCTGACGGCCCCTGCGGCGGCCGCCCTCTCCCGGGCCGCGCCCTGGGTTCTCACGCCGGTCCTGGCGGCCCTGGTCCTTCTCGTGGCCGCGTTTTTGACCCACAAGGCCCCGGAGTTCCCGGTGGAGCCCTTCAACCGGGGCATTGCCTATTTCAACCAAAAAGACTATGCCCAGGCCCGGGAAAGGTTTGCTGAAGCCCTTTCCCTCCACCCCCAGACCCTCACGTCCGGGGAGGCGGCCTATCACCTGGCCATGTGCTGGTTCCGGGAGGGCGACTGGGCCAGGACCATCAAGGTCCTGGACGATCTCCTGACCCGGTACCCCGACTCCGCCCGGGCGGCCGAGGCCCTGTACCACAAGGGACTGTGCCTCCAGCGCATAGGAGAGATCCCCAAGGCGCGCCGGGTCTACCAGGAGACCCGGGACGGCTTCCCCGGCTCCCCCTGGGCCGGATTCGCCTCGGACCGCCTGGGAGAACCGGCTTTCCAACCATGAGCGACCAAGGCCTCACGATTTTCGTGCCCGTGTACAACGAGGAGGATATCCTCGTGGAAAACACGGACCGCCTGGCGGCGTGCCTCTCGGAGTTGGCCGGGTCCCCGCCCTTTGAGATCATCCTGGGCGACAACGGGTCCACGGATCGGACCCCGGCCCTGGCCGCGTCCCTTTCGGAAAAAGACCCGCGCGTCCGGTGGTTCTCCCTCCCGGAAAAAGGCGTGGGCGCGGCCTTTGTCCGGGGGGTGTCCCTGGCCTCGTACCCGGCGTTCATCACCGTGGACATGGACCTGTCCATCGACCTCGCCTTCATCCCCGCAGCCCTGGAACTTCTCAAGACCCACGACATCGTCATCGGGTCCAAGATCTGCGGCCAGCAGAAGCGGCCCTTTCACCGGAAGTTCGCTTCCAACCTGTTCATCCGCCTGGCCGGGGTTCTCCTGGACCTCCCCTTCCAGGACTACTCCATCGCTGCCAAGGGCTGGCGCACGGAGGTGGCCCGGCGCTACCTGGCCCTGGTGGACGACCTCACCTTCTACGTGGTGCGGATGGTGCATCAGGCCAAAAGAGA
>JAHJUF010000247.1 GCA_018829095.1 Pseudomonadota bacterium
ATCCCCCGGCCCTGGGCCTCCTGGCCCAGCGCATGACCCTGGAGGCCCTGAGCCGGCAGGCGTTCCAGGGCCGGGGTGCCCTGGCCCTGCGCCCGGACTGCCGGGAGGGGTAGCCTTGCGGGGACCTGGATGCTGGTGTAAAAATAAAAATATTGAACCTTCGTAGAGTTTGCCGCCTCCCCTGAAATCCTGCAAAAGGAGTCTGCCATGAAAATGCGCCTGGCCCCCCTCTGGTTGTCGGCCCTTCTTGTGGCCGTTCTCCTGGGCGCCCCTTCCGCCCAGGCGGTGGATCCCCCCCAGACCCACACCATCCTGGTGGCCGACGTGGACGCACGGGACCCCGGCACTGCGGGCCGCCTGCCCCTCATCCTGATCCACGGCTGGCACGGAACCTCCACGTCCGAGGTCGACTCCATCGACGGCACCACCCCCGGGGAAAAGGCCAATTTCGCCAAAATCATGGACCTGGTGTACAACGGCCCCCTGAAGGACAAATACAAGATCTACCGGTTCCACTACGCTGCGGACGTCATTTCCGTCTCGGATATCGCTGCGGACCTGCGCCTCTGGGTGGAGCAGCGCATCTCGGAAGGGGGGCTTTCCGACACCAGCTTCGTCCTGGTGGGCCACAGCATGGGCGGACTGATCTCCCGGGCCTACATGGAGGAACAGACCCACACGGCCGGGAACTACGCGGGCGAAAAGGGAGGCAGCCGGGTGGTGCGCCTCATCACCCTGGGCACTCCGCACCACGGAAGCGTTCTCATGAACGGGGACGCCCGGACGGCGGACCCGCTGGAATGGGGAATCTTCACGGTAGGCCTGGACATGATCCTTTCCGGGGGCCTCAGCCTGACGGACCCCAACCGCTCGGACCTGAAATGGGACAACTACAACAACCTTCCCGGCTACGACGCGCCGGACGAGTTCAACGCCTGGCTGGCGGGGCTGAATGCCGCCTACGGTTTCGCCGACCGCACCATCGCCTACTACGCCGTGACGGACGGCGCGGACTACACCTGGCGGCTGCTCTATGACTATCTGGACGCCAAGGGCGCCCTGTACACCGCCCAGTTGCTGCTCAGCATCGGAAACCTGGGCTACCTCCCCAAGCTGAACAGCCCGGCCTCCCCTGTTTTCTTCGGCCCCTATCCCGAGGACATCCCCATGGACGCCCCCGGAATGCTGTTCACTTTCTGGTCCGTGTTCCACCGCCACATGTACGACCAGCCCAACGACGGGCTGGTGGCTGCGGACAGCGGCCGGGGCGAGGGGCTGGGGTTCTTGCGCCAGGAGCTTTTCACCGGCATGGACCACATGGATCTCCTGACGGACCACCCCGTCCACTCGGCGGTGTTGGACGTCCTGGCCGTGGACCTTTCCGGCGCCTGGGACCTTTACGCCGCCTCCTTGGCAACCGTTTCCTGGGATTTCGGGGACGGCACCACCGGGGACTGGTACGTGGCCGCCAACCCCAACCTGACGGTGATGCAAAACGTTGCCGACCCGGATTGGGGCTCCAACGTCATCGAGCTGAGGGCCAATACCACGGACACCTGGTTCGCTCTGGCGGGCGCCGGAGGGGTTGACCTGGAAAACTCCGGCACGGTGATCCGTTTCAGCATGAAGCCCGGCTCTTTTTACTATTTCTACGTGGAGGTGGACACGCCGGGCGGGACCCGGTGGATCTATTACACCCCCACGGACACGGACAAGCTCCTCCAGGGCGACTACGTGCACCACGGCCTGGCCTACGCCACCACCTACGGCCAGTGGTCCACGGTGATCCGGGACCTTGCCGCCGACCTGGACGAGGCCGAGCCGGGCAACACCGTGACGGAAGTGAACCGCATCCTGGTCCGGAGCACCGGCATCCGCCTGGATGACATGGCCCTTCTGGACGCCGTGCCCGCCGGCTGGGACTCGGACGGGGACGGCCTGAGCGATGCCCAGGAGCGGGGCCTGTACGGTACCGATCCCTACGACGAGGACACGGACGGCGACGGGGCCTCGGACGGGGCGGAGGCTGCTGGCTGGGGCGGCAGCTGGAGCCTGGACCTGGACGGGGACGGTTTGAACGCCCTCCTGGACGACGACTCGGACGGGGACGGCTTCGGCGATCTGGTCGAATACCTGGCCGGCTCCAACCCCGCGGACCCGGCTTCCATCCCCTCGGTGAACGAGACCTTCGAGGACGGCACGGTCTCGGGCTGGTACGTCCACTCGGGGCTGGGGATCATCTCCAACGTGGAGGACGCGGAGCGGGGCGGCCGGGTCGTCCAGCTCCGGGGTTCCCGCACCTCCACCATGTACGGCCTGGTCCGGGCGGACGGAAGCCCCTGGGAGGACCGGATCAACACCGTCATCTCCTGGAGCATGAACTACGCGGAGATGTACTACGTCTACGTGGACGTGGACACGGCCCTGGGGCACCGCTACATGTACTACACGCCTCACGAGGCGGATTACCTTTCCCTGGGCGAGTACGTGCACCACGGCCTGGGCGCGGCCTCCAGGGACGGCGCCTGGCACACCTTCAACCGGGACCTGGCCGCGGACCTGGCCGAGGCCGAGCCGGGGAACACGATCATGGAAGTGAACCGGCTTCTCATCCGGGGCTCAGGCCGCATAGACGACGTGATGCTCTTGAACAGCCTGCCCTGACCGGAAGGCGGACGACCGGCCCCGGAGGCGGAAGGCCGCCCCGGGGCCTTTTTTCATTCCAATGGAGAGCTCCATGAGAAAACTCAAGATCCTTCCCGGCATGATGGATTCCTTCCGCCTCTGGAAAAACCCAGCCCCCTGGTTCATGCGTCAGGGCATGGAGGGCCTCCGGGCCCTTTTCAAGGTGGTGAACCTGCCGGTCATCCGCCGTTTCCACCCATGGACCCAGGCTTCCAAGACCAATATGTACTGGATCCCCGTGAACAAGGAGCTGGTGAAGGACGACTCCATCCCCCTGCCCTACGCCGTGGTGGAGCGGTTCATCGAGGAGTCGTCCACCCGGGTGGTCATGGATTTCTGCGGATGCCGGAAGGCCTACGGCTGCGAGCACTTCCCCACGGACGTGGGCTGCCTCATGATGGGCGACGACGCCAAAAAGATCCCGCCTCAGTTGAGCCGGCAGGTTTCCAAGGAGGAGGCCCGGGCCCACCTGCAAAAGGCCGTGGACGCGGGGCTGCCGCCCTTCATCGGCAAGGCCCGCATCGACAACTTCATCTTCGGGGTCCCGGACAACGGCAAGCTCCTCACGGTGTGCTTCTGCTGCTCCTGCTGCTGCATCACGGACATCCTGGCCCAGATTCCCCACCACGAGCGGGAACAGATCATCCATCCCCTGGAGGGCCTGACCATCGAGGTGGCCCCGGACGAGTGCATGGGCTGCGGCCAGTGCCTGGAGGATTGCGTCCTCGGGGCCATCGCCATGGAGGACGGGACGGCGGTCATCAGCGAGGAATGCCGGGGCTGCGGCCGGTGCGTGTCGTCCTGCCCGCAGAACGCCATCAAGATCAGCCTGGACAATCCGGATTTCGTGGAACAGGCCGTGGCCAACATCCGGAAATACGTCCAGGCGTGATCCATCGGCCCGGGAGCGGTTTCCTCCGTGCTTCCGGCCCGGACCGGCAAGCCGGGCCGGGGGTCAATTCTTCCCGGCCCGGTATTGCGCCAGAAGTTCCTTCAACCGGTCCAGGATCTCCACGGGGAACTCGGTTCCGGCCAGTTCGTCCCAGACCGGGAGGCACCGGGCCCGGATGGCGTCCATGTCCCCGGGGCTCATCCGGGCGCTTTTCAGGCCGTAGCGCACCACGGCGGCCAGGGCGTCGGCGTTGGCCTTCCGGGTGACGGCGATGAACTCCTCCAGGGCGTCTCGCCGGGTGGCCTCCATGGCTGTGCGGTATTCAAGGGGAAGGGAGTTCCAGGCGTCCAGGGTGAGGATGCTTAGGCCCGGGGCGTAGCGGATCTTCATGGGGTTCACGTACTTGAAGAGGTTGTAGGTCTGGGAGCCCACCACCCAGATGGCCGGGGCGATGACCGCGTCCACGATGCCCTGGCGCAGGGCGCTGGGCACCTCGGGACCGTTGATGGGGATGGGTTTGGCCCCCATTGCGTTCAACACATGCTCCTCCACCGGGCCGTACCAGGTGACCATCCGGGACCGGGAAAAAGCCTCCAGGGAGTCCATGGGCCGGGCGATGGAGTAGATCTGATCGAAATCCTGCTCGAACCAGTACAGGAGCTTGAAGCCCTGCCTCGCGGCCATTTCATCGAATACCGGGTACATGAAGGGCCGCACGTAATCCACCTCGCCGTAATCCTCGAACAAAAACGGCAACTCCAGGGCCGTCATCTCCGGGCAGGCCAGAATGGCCCCCTGGCCCGTGATGGACGCGGACTGGAGCTGGCCGATGCGCATCTTCCTGATGTAGTCCTCGTCGTCCCCCATGATGCCGCCGTAGTACACTTTCCATTTCAGCTCGCCGTGGGTGGCCCGGGAAAGGGCCGGCACCAGGATGTCCTCCCAGGCCTGGGCCCAGCCGATGCCCCGGGGCGCCAGGGTGGCGGACTTGAACAGGTAAGGCCCCCCGGCCCGGGCCCCGTTCGCGAGGGTCAGGAAAAGGGCCGCTGCCAGGCACCACACGGAAATTCTCCTCATGGAAATCTCCTCCAGAAAAACGGATTCGTAGTCAGGGGCCCCCGCCGGGCGGCCCGCGCCCCGGCCCCGTGGTTTGGAGCTGAACCTTTTTAGCAGGTTGAAGGCCCCGGGGCAAGAAAGAGGGGGGCATCCTTTCCGCTCATGGCGGTTGCCGGAAGACCGGTCCGGGAAGGGGGAGAAAGAAACCCCATTGGCCGATGACCTGGACGCGGGAATGGCGGCCAGGAGGGACAAGCCTGGGGACCCAAAACAACAGGGGTTTTGACAGCCGCTCCCATGCCCCATTCCGGCTGAAAACCGAAAAAGCTTCTCCATCCTGCCGGGCTTCCCGGCGGTCCTCTCCTCCCCATGCGCCGCAATGTGTTTCCCTTTTCGAAACAGGTATATTACAATATTAGATTGAGGGTGAAGTGTGAATCGCCGCCCAGCGGACCCCCGGGCGGCCTGTTCCAGACCCCGCAGCCCGCCCCGCGCCCGGGGGGGGCCGGACGAAGCGGAAGGTTTCCATGAGCGTGCTCATCGTGGACGACTCCCCCAGGGAGTCCTGCCGGCTGGCGGCCATGCTGCTCCGGTCCGGCTTCATGGAGCTGTCCATCGCAAAAAGCACGGCCGAGGCCTTCCGGTACCTGAACATCCGGGACCCCGGCAACCCGCCGGACGTGGATCTCATCTTCATGGACATGGTCATGGCGGGGGTCAACGGCATCGAGATCTGCATCATGATCAAGGCTGCGGAGCACCTCCGGGACATCCCCATCATCATGGTGGCCGAGGCCGGCGAAATCGAGCACCTGGAGCTGGCCCTGGGGGCGGTGGAGGCGGCTTTCGAGGCCGGGGCCGTGGATTACGTGCTCCGCCCCGTGAACGAGCGGGAGCTGGCGGCCCGGGCCCGGTCGCTCCTGCGCCTCAAGGCCGAGGTGGACAAGCGCAAGGCCCGGGAGCGGGAACTCACGGAGCTTTCCCTCCAGCTTCAGGAAGCCAACAAGAAGCTCCAGCATCTCTCGGTCCGGGACGAACTCACCCGGCTGGCCAACCGCCGCCTCTTTGACCGCCGCCTGAACCAGGAGATCCTGCGCATGCAGCGGGAAAACAGGCCCCTGGCCCTCCTCTTCTGCGACGTGGACTATTTCAAGCTGTTCAACGACACCTACGGCCACCTGGCCGGAGACGAGTGCCTCAAGGCCGTGGCGCGCTGCGTGGACGCCGGGGCCCGCCGTCCCGCAGACCTCCCGGCCCGGTGGGGCGGGGAGGAGTTCGCCTTGCTCCTCCCGGACACGGAACCCCAGGGTGCCCTCATCGTGGCCGAGGGTGTGCGCGAACGGGTGGAGGCCATGGCCGTGCCCCACTCCGCCTCCAGGGTGGGCTCCCACCTCACCATCAGTGTAGGAGTCGCCGCCATCCTCCCCCCGGCCCGGACCTCCACCAAGAGCCTGGTGGCCCTGGCCGACGCCGCCCTCTACGAAGCCAAGCTGAGGGGCCGCAACCGCACCGAGGTGCGCACCCTCCGGGACTAACCGGCCCGCCCGTGGAAACCCTTCGGATTTCCTTGTTTTTGGATGATTGGGACTGTTGTTTGGATGTGCCAGATATAAATGATTTGTAGTTTGTTGGCGAACCACAAGATATGGGGGCAGGCTTTCTTCGGAGGGCTATTTAGAGATCGTGTATGATGTTGTGCTGTTTTGTGGAATCTCGACCGGCACAGAACGCTTTAACAAGATATCTGGCCTGTCTTCCACCCTCTGCTTTCGATTTTCCGCGAACAGTGAAATCACGCAAGGAAATGCAGAGTTGTTGGTGATTTGGATTTCCATTGTTCTTTCATTGTTATTTATAATGCTGGCTTGCACATGATCCAAACAAAACAGCCTTGATTCTTCCAGATCCACATATATCCCGGGAAGCTCACATATGGAAAGCAAGTGGGCAACCTCTGTCCAACTCGTAGGATATTCGTAGGGGATTTCTCCCATCGGGCCCGACCAGTCCCCTGTCTGTATGCATTCATGCATGGATCCATTCGGCAAGCATTCACCTCTTAATGTTCTTATTGGATTGTCTTTCCGCGAAACATACTGCTGTGCATTGTGTACACACTCCTGGATAAGATGCATCAGGCGAATGTCATTGGTATATCGAAACAGCCTCCAAATAACATCGCCCGACAAGGTACAGATATTGGGAACCGAGCAACGGTTCTGCGCAGATGCCATGATTGAACCGCGCGTTTTGATCCCAACCTGCCCGTAAAATGAACTTGAAGGGAATTTTACATTGTAGCGGTAAAACCAAGTAAAAACATAGTTCGAGAAATCGTGGGCTTTGGTCAACCAATCTTTATCGTTTGTGATCTCATAGAGAACAACCAAGGACTCCAGCAAATTGAGCGCCGATTCACTATCCGGTGCGCACAATGTTTCAAGCGGGCCACCGGCGGTAAACCCCTTGGCAAGAAAATCCTGATAATAGAAGCCCAAAGATTCCTGCGCAATATCCAGATATTGTTTTTCACCGAAATATTCAGCAGTTGCTGCGAGTGCCGCTGGGATGATGCTGCCAGCATCGCTGTTTCCAATGCGGATTTTCAGGTCCAGTGGGTTGATATATTGACCGAAGTGCTGGTTATCTTTCCAGACCTTGCATAGCGCATCAGCGCATTTCCTGGTTTTTTCCCGCCAGGCTGCATTTATCTTTTCCGATTCACCAGTTGAGTCCAGCAACCTGAAATGCTTAATGAGAAAGTACAGATAGTCGCCGCATCGGCGGACATGGATCCAATCACGGCTACCGATATGCGGTTCATTGAAGTAGTTGTCTCCCCCCCAGTTGATGCCGTCACTTGTCGCATAGAATATCCCGGTTTCCGATTGCCCATCGTCGCGGAAGAAAAACTCAAGGTTTCTCAAGGCTCGCTCACGGGAAAGAGAATTTCCCTTACAGAGCAGTGCATAAGAAAGTGCTAGGCCACCAGTCCAACCCGCACTCCATGTATCCGCTGGTATGAACGGCGGAATGAAGCCAGCGTGATAATAACCAAACCGCTCCGACCATTTACCCTTGTTGTAAAGGCTCTCGATCAGATCCCATGCCTGTGACAAGGGAAAATCACTTTCCGAAAGATCCGGTTCCTGGGTTTCTGTCTGCCTGATATGTCCAAAAGACGAGTAGAAGTCGGATATACTCATGCAATCGGAAATAAATAGATCCATCGCCAATTCGATTTCATCACCATTTTTCAGGTTGGCTCCCACATCCCAGGAAGGCAGCGTAGAGCTTCCATGATAACTGACAGGCTCTCTGACCATGGGGGTCGTCAGGTCAAAGGTGAGACGTTTCTTTTCCTGGTCTTCGCTGATGGTGATGCCGTTATTTCCGATGGCAGACTGTTGTTCAAGAGTGATCCAAACGCATTTGGACCTTTTCTTGAGCCAGATACCAACAGCCGGAGAGGTCATTTCGCTAACCAGCAAATCCATTTTTGATTTAGGAAGATCAATTTCAAGGCCAGGTATCTGTGTGGTGATAATCGGGATGTCAACCTTCCAAAAGCATTCGGGTAGAAATGGTGGATAGGTCTTGTAGTGGCGTACAAAACGGTTTGCGCTGTATGCCGCACCTGGCGCACAGATGAAATTATCTTCCTCCCAATCCGCCAATGCAAATCCCAGGTTAAAGCTGGCGTTGCATAGTTTGCCCTTTGCAACCTTAATGCAGGTCCTGATTTTTATGTGGGACGGCGATGCGTAAATGATACGGGCCTGGTATTCAAAATCAGCGCTCGAAAAATCAAAAGTGCCGGTGGATTTTGTATCTTCGGTGAGATGTATCGTTTTTCCACTTTCGAGCCTGGTTGCCAGAAAATTCCGGACCGTCTTGAACCTGAATACTTTGTCCCAGAATGCCTGTGCCGTCATGGTTTTCTTCAGGTCGGTTGAAGTAGTCTTCCTGACAAACTCTTTAGCCGCCAAGTTCGCATAGGGAGTGTTCGTACGATATTTTTTTATCTGGAGGCAGAAGTCGGATATCAGGTTTGCGTCGGAAATCATATGTAAGTCCTTATAATTATATCCCGGATGATAAGACGGTCACCTACCCAAATGACCCCGCACTCATTTTTCCCGATTTTTCCGGTATTCCTTTGTTCGAAGCAGCCCCCCCATCCCACATCTTGCGTCTCGCCCAACCCTTCAAAACCATCTAAATCATGCCACTTTTCCGGCTGTGGCTGTGTTTTGGGAAGCATGAGAACCTCAAGGATTTATCTGTCTACCAAATCCCCATTTCCTTCGCAAGAAGGTTGCACTTTTTGGCAAATTGCTGCGAAGGGTTTTGCGCTCAAATTTTCCCCGGATGCCCTCCCTCTTACCCCCGGCAAACCGCCCTATTCCTCCGGCTCCGGCTTTGGGCCCGGGTCCGGGTCCAGGTCCGGCTCCGGGTCCAGGCGGGGCCGGGTGCCCTCCACGTCCAGGGTCAGGTTCACCGTGTCGCCCACCATTTTGGGGAGAAAGGAGGTCATGCCGAAGTCCGAGCGGTTCAGCGTGAACTCCGTGGAAAATCCCGTGCGAAATCCCCCCCAGGGGTCCGCGCCCTCGCCGGTCATGCGCACCGGGGCGGTGATGGTCCGGGTAACCCCCAAAAGCGTCAGGTCGCCGGTGATCTCGCCGCAGCAGGGCCCGTTGCTCTTGAGGGAGGTGGATGTGAAGGTGATTTTGGGGAACTTCTCCACGTTGAAGAAATCCGCGCTCCGCAGGTGCTCGTCCCGCTTTTCCACATGGGTGTCCACGCTGGCCGCGTCCACCGTGAGGCTGACCGAGCAGGCCGCCTCGTCCTTCCGGTCCAGGACATAGGAGCCCTCCACCTGGTTGAACCGTCCCCAGACCCAGGACACGCCCAGGTGTTTTATGGAGAAGACCAGGGAGGTGTGGACCGGGTCCAGGGTGTAGGTATCGGCCGCCTGGCCCGGCACGGCGGCCAGGGCCAGGGCCAGGGCAAGGGCAAGAATGGCGAAAACGGCAAGGGGGCGGGGGGTCTTCATGGCGGGCTCCTTTTGGCCGGGGTCAGCGGATGCGGCTCTCCTGATTTTTGACGTCAGGGCTGGCGATGAGATCCCGGATGGCGTCGGCGGAAACGAGGCGGGCCAGGCCGGAGTTCTCCTCGAAGATGATCCGGGGACGGCGGGTCTGGACGCTCACCGCAGCCTCCTCATAGGGGATGAAACCGAACACCAGGCCCACGAGCTTTTCCTCGTTCACCACCGGGGAGGTCAGGCCCGCCCCCATCTTCACGTAGGGCGCGTAGAGCACCGGGCCGCCGGAACTGCCCGGGAAAACCATGGCGTCCGCGATGATGCCGTCCGCGTCGGACCGGGCCACCATGCCCCTCCGGGCGATGGGCCGGGCGTGCTCCGTGGAGCGCAGCCCCAGGGGAAAACCCAGGACCATGAGCGGCGTTCCGGCCTCCACGTCCTTCCAGGACAGGAAAGCCTCCAGGGGGATGAGGGCGATGTCCGAGCTTTCCCTGCGCACGATGAACCGGCAGGCCAGGTCGTTGCCGGGGTCCAGGAACCAGGGCCCCAGGCCGGACTTCTGGAGGTCGGCGTCCAGGAGCAGGAGGGACTCGTCCGCGGCGTCGTTCAGGCGGTAGGCCAAGCCCTCCCGGACCCGGGCGGACGGCTGGCCGGGCGCGGCCTGGGGGTCCTGGGGGCAGGGGGGGCGGGGTGAGGAGTCCACGATGACGTGGCGGGCCGTCACCAGGAGGATGTGGTCCCCGGGGCTCTTCACCAGAAAGCCCGTGCCCAGGGGTTGGGGCTCGCCGCCGGGAACCCGGACCTCCATGGAAACCACGGATTTCAGCCACAAATTGTTGAAAAAGGACGTCCGGGACGTTTTTGCCTCTGCCATTGCTGTTGCCGCTGCCGGTCCGGCTGCCGCTGCCGTCCCGGCTGCCAGAAGAGCTGCCAGGGCAAGCAGGAACAGATCTTTCACAAAACGGCTCATGCCTATTCCTTTCCTTCCGGGGCCATCCCGGCCCCAGTGCCTGTGGCCCAGCGGGAATACCAAAGTTCGAACACCAGAACCTTCCACAGCCTCCAGGTGTCGCCCTGGTCCAGATATCCCTCCAGGGTCTTTTTCCGGACGACCCCCTCGGATGCAAGAACCCCGGAAAACAGGCGGTCCCGGTACCACCCCATGTCCGAATAATAGTCGTCAGGCCCCACGAAGCCCTGTTTCTTCCGGGCCAGGATTTCCGGCGGCAGGCGATCTTTGAGGTTTTCCCGCAAAAGGGGCTTGGTCTCCCCCGGGGTGAACACCACGGACTCGTCCAGGGAAAGGACAAAGGACACCAGTTCCGGGTCCAGGAAGGGCACCCGGACCTCCAGGGAATGGGCCATGGAAGCCCGGTCCACCTTGGTGAGGACCAGTTCG
>JAHJUF010000248.1 GCA_018829095.1 Pseudomonadota bacterium
CCGAAAGGGAGCCATGGCACCGGGAGCACACGCCGGGATGATCAAGGAAATCCCCCACCGTGGTGTCCCGCACCCAGCACCGGGCGCACTTTTCGCCCTGGGCCGAGGCCACGGCCACGGCCACGCCCTCCATGCCGCCGGCGGCCAGGGCGTCTTCGGGCGGCGCTTCCCTGGAAACCCGGGCCTCGCTCACGATGAAGATCTCCCGCAGCCGGCCGGAAAAAGTATCGAGCGTTATAGCTACATCCTCCGGGGCGTACACCGTGACCGCCGCCTCCAGGGGATGGCCCACTTCCTTCCGGTTCCGCGCCTCTTCCAGGGCCTTGGTGACCTCGGCCCGGACCTTGCGGACCACATCCCACCGGGCGGCCAGCTCCGGGTCTTTCCACTCGGCCGCGACCTCGGGAAACAGGGCCAGATGCACGCTTTCCTTCTTGTCCGCGCCCGGCAGGTGGGACCAGACCTCCTCGGCCGTGAAGGCCAGGATGGGGGCCATGAGCCGGGTAAGGGCGCCGATGATGATGTTCAACGTGGTCTGGGCGCTCCGTCGCAGGGGCGAGTCCAAGGGCTGCGTGTAGAGCCGGTCCTTCAGGATGTCCAGGTAGAAGGCGGACAGGTCCACGGCGCAGAAATTGTGCAGGGCCTGGTAGATGACATGGAACTCATACTCTTCGTAGGCCGCCCGGCACCGGGCGTCAAGGCCGTGGAGCCGATGAAGGGCGAACCTGTCCAGCTCGTCCATGTCCGCGTACGCCACGGCATCCGTGGCCGGGTCAAAGTCCGGGAGGTTCCCCAGGATGAACCGGCAGGTGTTCCGGATGCGGCGGTAGGCGTCCGTGAGCTGCTTCAGAATGACATCGGAGATGCGGATATCGTCCCGGTAGTCCGTGGCCGACACCCACATGCGCAGGATTTCGGCCCCGTATTTGTTGATGACATCCTTGGGCGGCACAATGTTGCCCAGGGACTTGGACATTTTCCGGCCATCGGCGTCCACCACAAAGCCATGGGTGAGCACGGCCTTGTAGGGCGCGCTGCCCCGGGTGCCCACGGCGCACAGGAGCGAGGAGTGGAACCATCCCCGGTGCTGGTCGGAGCCCTCCAGGTACAGGTCCGCGGGCCAGCGGAGGTAGTCCCGGTATTCCAGGACCGCCGCATGGCTCGTGCCCGAATCGAACCAGACGTCCAGGATGTCGCTTTCCCGCTCAAAGGACGACTTGCCGCAGTCCGGGCAGGTGGTGCCCGGGGGCAGAAGGTCGGAGACCTCCGCGTCGAACCACACGTCCGCGCCCTTTTGCTCCACCAGGCGCGCCACATGCTCCACCACCTCGGGGGTCTGGACCAGGACGCCGCAGTCCTGGCAGTAAAACGCCACGATGGGCACGCCCCAGGAACGCTGGCGGGACACGCACCAGTCAGGCCGGTTCTCGATCATGCCGTAGATGCGCTCCCGACCCCAATGGGGGATCCACTGGACCTGGTCGATCTCCGTCAGGGCCTTTTGCCGCAGGCCCGTCTTGTCCATGGAGATGAACCACTGGGGCGTGGCCCGGAATATGACGGGCCGCTTGCAACGCCAGCAGTGGGGATAGGAGTGGGACATCTTGCCCTGGGCCATGAGGGCCCCGGCAGAGGCCAGCTTTTCGATGATCCCCGGGTTGGCGTCGAACACGAACTGGCCAACGAAGTCTTCCACCTCCTCGGTGAACCGGCCGTTGTCATCCACCGGCGAGTAGGTTTCCAGGCCGTATTTGCCGCCCACCTCGTAGTCCTCCCGGCCGTGGCCGGGCGCGGTGTGCACGCAGCCCGTGCCCGCTTCCAGGGTCACGTGGGCTCCCAGGATGACTACCGAGTCCCGATCGTACAGGGGGTGGCGTGCGCGGATGCCCTCCAGTTCCTGGGCGGTGACGGTCCGGATGATCCGGTAATCCGCAAAGCCGAACTGGGCCATGTTGGATTCCACCAGGTCCTGAGCCACGATGTACACCCGGTCCCCGGCCTCCACGGCCGAATAGGTGAAATCCGGGTGCAGGCAGATGCCCAGATTAGCAGGAATGGTCCAGGGGGTGGTGGTCCAGATGACAAAGGCGACCTTTTTGCCGGAAAGCTCCGGGAATTTCGCGGAAAGGTCCTCCTCCACGGGAAAGGCCACGTAAATGGAGGGCGTGGTCTCGTCCGCGTACTCGATCTCAGCCTCGGCCAGGGCGGTGCGGCAGGAGTTGCACCAGTAGATGGGCTTCTTGCCCCGGAAGAGCGATCCGTTTTCCGCG
>JAHJUF010000249.1 GCA_018829095.1 Pseudomonadota bacterium
CCCTCTGGATCGAAACCGAAAAGAACACGCCCCCAGCCGGAATTCCTCCGGCCCGGCTGGCGGACACGGTGAAAGGCTGACCCGGAAATGAACATGAAAGACAAAATCCTGGCCCTTGCGGCCGAAAGCGTCCGGGTCCAGGAGGCCTTTGTCCGGGAGAGCGCCGGGGAGATCGCCCGGGCTGCGGAGCTCATGGCCGCCTGTCTGGCCTCGGGGCACAAGGTCCTGGTCTTTGGAAACGGCGGGTCCGCGGCCGACGCCCAGCACATCGTGGCCGAGTTCGTGAACCGCTTCTCCCGGGACCGGGGGCCGCTCGCCTCCATCGCCCTCACCACCGATACCTCGGTGCTCACCTCCATCGCCAATGACTACGATTTCTCCCGGATATTCGCCCGCCAGGTGCGGGCCCTGGGGAAACAAGGGGACGTGGCCTGGGGGCTCTCCACCAGCGGCGGGTCCAAAAACGTGAACCTGGCCCTGGCCGCCGCCCGGGAGCTGGGCCTGTCCACCCTGGGAATCACGGGCGCAAAGGGCGGCGAAATGGCGGCCCTGTGCGACGTGGCCCTCACGGTTCCCACCGTCTCCACCCCCCGCATCCAGGAGGCCTCCTACCTGGCGGGCCATATCCTCTGCGGACTGGTGGAGGACATCCTGTTTCCGGCGTGAACCCCATGGACGATCCCAAAGACATCCGGCCTCTTTCCCTTTCGGGCCTGCGCACCTGTTCCCTGGCGGACCGCCAGAGCAAGGTTTCCGTGGATTCCTTTGCCCGGCCCTGGGGGGCGGGGGGAACGTTTTCGGATTTCCTGGACCGCCTGCCGGGGATTTTGGCGGGCAATGACGTAAAGGAGGTCGTGGGAGCCATGGCCCGGGCCGCGAAGGGCGGCCGTCCCGTGATTTTCGCCATGGGGGCCCACGTCATCAAGGCCGGGCTTTCGCCGGTGGTCATCGACCTCATGGAGCGGGGGGTGATCACGGCGGTGGCCATGAACGGCGCGGGGATCGTCCACGACTCCGAGGTGGCCATGGCAGGCAAGACCTCCGAGGACGTGGCCGCTGTTTTGGGGACCGGGGATTTCGGCGTGGCCAGGGAAACCGGCTGTTTCGCGGCCGAGGCCGTGCGCCGGGCCGGGGAAGGGAGCCTGGGCCTGGGCCGGGCCGCCGGCCAGCTTCTCCTTTCCGGGGGGCATCCCCACGCGGACAAGAGCATCCTGGCCGCCGGGGCCCGCCTGGGCATTCCCGTCACGGTCCACGTGGCCCTGGGCACGGACATCGTGCACATGCACCCGGACTTTGACCCGGCGGCGGCCGGGGCCGCGTCCCACCTGGATTTCCGCATCCTGGCCGGGGCGGTGGCGCGCCTGGAAGGCGGGGTGCACATCAATGCCGGCAGTGCGGTGATCCTCCCCGAGGTGTTCTTGAAGGCCCTGTCGCTCGCCCGGAACCTGGGCCACCCCGTGCGGCGCTTCACCGCCGTGAACCTGGACTTCATCCGCCACTACCGCCCCATGACCAATGTGGTCTCCCGCCCCACGGCCGAAGGCGGCCGGGGCATCTTTCTCTGCGGCCACCACGAGATCCTCCTGCCTTTGATCGCTGCGGGAGTCATCGAGGAACTGGACCGGCCTGCGCCTTCAAATCCCCAGGGATAGAGCGGTTGTCAAAAAGGTTGTCGTCTTGTGAAGCAGCCCGGACCGGGTTCCCCCCTTTGAAAAAGGGGGGATAGGGGGGATTTTTTTCAGCGCTTCAAGTTGTTGGTCATGTTTCCCCATGTCCCTCGGGAAATACGGGAACAAACAATATCCGCTGGAATCAGACAGTCTTGGAACCCAACTCGATAATTTTTCGTCAAGACGGGGCTCAGGACTTTTTGGCCAGGCGCAGGACCACCGCGCCGTCCAGGATGGCGAGTTCCGAGTCGCCGTGGAGGGTGAGGCCCTCCACGCGGTACAAGCCCGCCGCGTCCACGGGGAGGGGGCTGATGTCACCGGCCAGGCGGCCGGAGCGGATGGGGGTGAGCCTGGTGAACTCGTTGGGGGGCCGGGGGTTGTCCTCGCCCTTTTTGGGACGCCGGCGGGTGGCGGGGTCGTGGACTAGGAGCACGTTGGAGTCCGGTTTCCCGGCCTCGTCCTGGCCGTAGCCCACCAGGGTGACCCAGTGGCCGCCCTGGCGCTGATAGGTGTCTGTCTCGGCGTCGAGTTTGTACCAGCCCACGTTGAGCCACACCGCCGAATCCCCCACCAGGCCCTCCTTGATCCAGGAAAGCTCCGGCCGGCTCTTGGATCCGGAAAAGCCTTCCGGCACGCTGCGCCAGCCCTCGTAGGCCACCGAGGCGTCCGGGTACCCCCGATCCTTCAGGAACTTCGTCAGGCCCAGCAGCAGCTCGGCGGGCCCGGTGCCGTGCTTCAGGCTGGTGTTCATGTACTTTTCCAGGGCCAGCAGCGAGGCCAGCTGGGACTGGGTCATTTTCTGGCGGTCATCCAGGGGGGGGATCAGGTCGTCATAGCCCTGGTGGGCCAGCCAGACCAGGGAGTTGGAAACCGCCACCGGGGCGCAGTAGGCCATGCCCCGGGCCGGAAGCCGGGCCCGGGTGTCGGTCTGGGTGAGGTCCGGGGTGGAATCGGCCTTGTCCAGGTACACGGGGGGGTATCCGTGGGCCGGGACGGAGGCCAGGGCCAGGGCCAGGAGGCAGAGGAGAGGGAGCTTCCGCATGGGAGTGCCTCATATAAGAAGCCGGGGGATAGCCCCGGAAAAGTCGTTGGAAAAGATATTTATTATTATAAAGTAGCCTTTCGGCTGCCGGACGTCAAGGCGGCCCTGCTTGCAAAAAACCGGGGAATGGATATGGTGGAAAAGGATTTTTTTCTCCATTGGAACCTTCCCGGCCCGGGCCGGGTGCAGCCGAAAGGATCATCATGAAGATCGCCGTTTCCGGAAAAGGC
>JAHJUF010000250.1 GCA_018829095.1 Pseudomonadota bacterium
CCGGCGGCCGGTGCCGCTTCAGGGCCGGAATGCGTTGGGAAAACACCGGGTCCGTGAGGAAATGGTCATCTCCCAGGCGGATGAGCGCGGTGGAATGGCCGATCCAGGTGACGGCCGGAGGGCTGGGGGAGGCGCCGGGCGGCAAGAGGGGTTCCGGTCTATGGGGAAGCATGGTTCATGGTGTTTACGTACTGTTCGATGCCCCGGGCGATGCCTTCCACCAGGGCGTTCTGGTAGGCGGAGTCCATGAGGCGGCGGCATTCACGCTGGTTGGAGATGAAGGAGGTCTCCACCAGGATGGCGGGCATGCGGGCGCCCAGGAGCACATAGAAGGGGGCCTGCTTCACGCCCTTGTCCCTGACGTTGGAGTACTTGCCTTTCAGGGAACCCACCAGGGACTCCTGGACCACGCAGGCCAGGCGGGTGGATTCGTCAATTTTGGCGTTGTTCATGAGGTCCCGGAGGATGCCCTGGAGGTCGGAAACGCTCTTTTTGGACGTGGCGTTTTCCCGTGCCGCCACCTGGATGGCCTCGTCGTCCGCGGCCAGGTTCAGGATGTAGGTCTCCACCCCATAGGCGTCGCGGTTGTTGTGGGCGTTGGTGTGTATGGACACGAACAGGTCCGCCTCCCGGGAGTTGGCAATGGCCGTGCGCTCCTCCAGGGCGATGTACCGGTCCGAGTCCCGGGTGAGGACCACCTCGCAGCCCGTTATTTCCCGGACCCGCTTGGCCAGCTTCTTGGCCAGGGTGAGGACCACATCCTTTTCAGCCACCCCTTTGACAGCTCCGGGAGCCCCTCCATCCTTGCCCCCGTGGCCCGGGTCGATGACGATGCGGTTGACCTTCAGGGCCAGTTGCCGGGCCAGGGCCCCGGGGCTCGGAGCGCCTGCCCCGACGGAGGGCTTGCCCGGCGCGGCGGCCGGTTTCCGGGAAGCCGTGTCCCCGGCCTTGTCCCCCCGCACGTCGATGACCACCCGGAAGGGATTTTTCAGGGGGAAGACCTTGTAGGACTCAAAGGACTTGATGTCCACCACCACCCGCACGGTGTCCGGGGCGTACTGGCCGGCCCGGACTGCGGACAGAAGGTCGTCCTCGATGGTGACGATGGGGTTCAGGTTCTTGCCGACCCGGGCCCCGGAAAGGTCCACGAAAAGGCGGGGAGGCTTGCCGAGTTCGGGATTTTCCCGCAGGAGGTGGTGCTCAAAGCCGGTTTCACCGTCCGCGTCGATGACCACCCGGGTGTAGTTGGGGCTGGTCCAGAACCTTAAGCCCGTTACCTGGACACCTTCCGGGCCCGGGGGGCAGTCCTCCTCGGCGCTGTTCCCGGAGGAGGCGACATCCTGCAAAAGTTCGTCCAGGTTTCCGGTTGGTTCCGGGGGATGAACCGGGTTTTTGGGGGCCGCCGGGGGAAGCGGCGCAGGAACCGGGGCTGGAGCCGGGGCTACGATGATCTTTCCGGCATCCGGGCGGATGGTCTGCTTTTTGACGGATTCCTTGGATTCGGCCAGGGCGGTGGCCGCATCCCGGGCCCGGGGCGTGTAGGCGCTTTTTGGGAATTTCAGCTCCACGCGGCGGAAGAGGTCCACGGCTTCGGCCCGGTCCGATTCCCGGCCGGAGCGGCGATGAAGCTCCTGGTAGGCCAGGCCCGCCTGGTACAGGCCCGCCGCCGCCCAGGGTCCGTTGGGGTCCAGGGTGTAGACCTTCAGGAATTTCTCAACGCAATAGGTCCACTGGTGGCGCTGGGCCTGCTTGGCGGCGCTTTTGTCCAGTTCCCGGCGGCAGGTCTCGGCCCGCATGTACTGGGACTTGGCCGGGGAGGCCGAGGTGGTGGCGCAGCCGGCCAGGAAAAGGCCCAGGGCCAGGATCAGGGCGAGAGCCCCCTTGCCTGTGGTCCCTGGTTTTGGCCGGGAAATCCTCGTCATGGTTGCGTTCCTGTTCATGGAAGCGAAAAACCGGTCCGATGGGTCATTCCGGCCTGCAATGGCGGCCTGTTTGCCGGTTCGATGGGCATCAAATCCTCATCCATCCCCGCCCGCCTTGTTCTTGGCGGAGAGTTTCTGCTGGATCTCGTACAAAAAGTTCATGGCCTCGATGGGGGTCATGGCCGTCAAGTCCATGGACAAGAGCGCCTTGGCCGCCTGGTCCGCCGGGGTGGGGAACAGGGAAAGCTGGACCCCGGACTCCTTTTCCCGGGGCTTGTCCGGGGCAAAGGCCGTGGTCCGGATCTGTTCGCTGTTCTCGATGGACTCCAGGACCTCCCGGGCCCGGCCCACCACCGCCTCCGGCACCCCGGCCAGGCGGGCCACGGCGATGCCGTAGCTCTTGTTGGTTCCCCCGGGCACGAGCTTGCGCAAAAAGATGATCTTGTCGTTCCACTCCCTGACGGCGATGTTGAAGTTCTGGATACGGGGGTGGATGTCCGCCAGTTCGGTCAGCTCGTGGTAATGGGTGGCAAAGAGCGTCTTCACCCCCCGGCGGGAAAGGTTGTGGAGG
>JAHJUF010000251.1 GCA_018829095.1 Pseudomonadota bacterium
CCGAAAAAAGCCCGCCCGCGCCGGACGGAGGAGAGCAGGAAGAGATTCCGCCGCCGCCTGGCCCTGGCCGGGCTGGCCCTGGCGGCCCTCGTGGCTGCCCTGGCAGCGGGATTCTACCTGGGGGGCTACACCCCGGCCCGGGAGAAGTTCAGCCATGCCTTGTCCGAAATCTCCGGGGATTTCAGCCTGCCCAAAAGAGCGGCCCGCTACTGGCAAGGGCTCCACGCCCAGCCCCGGCGGCTCGTTCTCGACATCGCCCAAAAGGATTGGCAGCGCCTGGCCTTTGAACGGGAAAAGGCCCTGGAAAAGGGGCTCATCATCACCGGGGAGGACTCCTGGGTCCCGGCCACGGTCCAGGCCGACGGCAAGAGCCACAAGGTGAAGGTCCGCCTGAAGGGGGACGTGGCCGACCATTTGGAGGGAAACAAGTGGTCCCTGCGCATCCAGACAAAGGGCGACGGCCGGGTGTGGGGCATGAAGCGCTTCTCCATCCAGGATCCCCAGCGCAGCGGCTACATCAAGGAATGGGTCTTCCACCACCTCCTGGCCTGGGAGGGCCTCATCGGGCTCCGCTACGAGTTCATCCGGGTGACCATCAACGGCCGGGACATGGGCGTCTACGCCCTGGAGGAGGCTTTCGCCAAGGAGGCCATCGAGCACAACGAGCGCCGGGAGGGCCCCATCCTGAAATTCGACGAGTCCCGGCTCTTCGACGAAAGCAAGGACGAGGCCGCCACCACCGCCAGCCAGCGGGACATCTTCCTGACCGCCGACATCACCTGCTTCCAGACCGACCAGGTCTACGCGAACCCGGACCTGAAGCGGGAATTTCTGGCCGGCCGGAACCTTCTTGCCGGGTTCCGGGCCGGAGAACTGACCTGCTCCCAGGTGTTCGACGTGCCCCGGGCGGCCCGGGCCTTCGCGGTCATGGGCATCCTGAACGGCTACCACGCCTTCCGGTGGAAAAACATCCGGTTTTACTACAACCCGGTCACCGCCAGGCTGGAGATCATCCCCTACAACGCCTATGGCCCTTACCGGGGCATGCCCGTCCTGGTGCCGCCCTACAGCCTCCTCTACTTCAAGTGGCTCTTCGGCCCGGCGGAGGACGAGGTCTGGGTCAAGGACTGGATGGACCTCTTTTTCCGGGACCCGGTCTTCACGGACGCCTTTTTCGCCGAGATGGAAAAGATCACCGCCGAAGGGCACCTGGAAGCCTTTTTCCGGGATAAGGGGGCGGAGTTCGAGGCCATGCGCTCCGTCCTCTACATGGACGACACGGGCCCCTTGGAAGACGAAGTCATTTTTTTGCACAACCGGAACGTGGCGCGGGACATTCTCCGGCCCGAGACCCGCATCAAGGCCTTCCTGGCCCAGGCCGGCGGCGGGCCGGGCGGGGGGATGGGGATGGATCTGCTGGTGGCCAATACCGCCTTTCTGCCCATGACCATAGTGGCCCTGGAAACCTCCTCCGGCCAGGCCTACACCCGGCTTGCCCCCGCCCGGCTTGAAGGCCGCCCCGTCTCCGGGGCCATGGCCCTGCAGACCGTCCATGTGGAGGACTTCGATAAAACGGCCAACCCGGGCCTGCTGGCGGCAACGGAGAGGGCTTCCCAACAGGTGGTTCTTTCGGATCTGTTCCTGACCTACCGCATCCGGGGAACCCAGAACATTCTTCGTGCCAGGATCGACCCCAACCCCATCACCAGCGACCAGCCCATGCCGATTTCCAAGGAGGACGCCACAACCCGCATCAACGCCGTGATCCGGGCGGGGATGCTGGCCGTGGACACGGACACCGGGGAAATGACCATCCGAAAAGGCAAGTGGCGGCTTCCCTGGACCCTGCTTCTTCCCGCCGGAGGCCTGGTCCGGGTGGAGGCCGGAGCTGTCCTGGACCTGACCCAGGGCGCGTCCCTTATCTCCCTTTCGCCCGTGCGGTTTACGGGAACCCCCGAGGCCCCCATCCGGGTCATGAGCTCCGACGGTCAGGGACGGGGCCTGGCGGTGATCTCCGCCAAGGGACAGTCGGAGATGACCCACGTGATCGTCTCGGGCCTGGACGCGCCCGCAAAGGGGGACTGGAAGCTCACCGGGGCGGTGACCTTCCACGAATCCGATGTGGTGATCCGTTCCTGCGCCTTTGGGGAAAACCGCTCCGAGGACGGGGTGAACATCATCCGGAGCCACTACGAGATCCGGGACTGCTCCTTTGCCTCCACCTTCTCCGATGCCCTGGACACGGATTTCTCCTCCGGCGTCATCACGGACACAACCTTTGCCCAGTGCGGCAATGACTGCGCCGACCTCTCGGGGGGCAGCCACGAAATTTCGCGTCTCACAGTAGACCAGGCCGGGGACAAGGGGATTTCCGCAGGAGAGGGAACCCGAATCGTGGCAAATACCCTTTCCATCTCCGGGGCCAAGGTGGGGGTGGCCTCCAAG
>JAHJUF010000252.1 GCA_018829095.1 Pseudomonadota bacterium
ATCCCTGGATCTTCCCCGCCAGGCCATGAACCGGCTGGTGGAGCAGGCCCTCCTGTGCCAGAAGGCCCGGGAGATGGGCTTTTCCGTCTCCAGCGAGGATCTGACCAGGACCATCGCGGCCCAGTTCAGACCCAACGGCCAGTTCGACCAGCGCAGCTACGAGCGCTTCCTTTCCTCCAACCACTGGCAGGCCGAGGAGTACGAATCCTTCCTGGGAAAATCCCTGCTGGCGGACAAGATGAAAAACTTCATCCAGGCGGGCGTGAAGGTTCCCGAAAACGAGACCCGGCTTTTCTACGACTTTTTGCGCAGGAAGGTCTCCATCGCCTACGCGGCCTTCGAGCCCTCCTCCTACACCGGGGTCACGGCCACGCCCCAGGAGGTGGAGGACCATTTCCAGGCCCGCCGGGAGGACTACCGCACCGAAGCCATGGTCAAGGCCGACTACGTGTTCATCCCCTTCGAGGGAGCTGCTGACGAGTCCGCCGTGCCCCAGGAGGACGTGGATGTCTACTACTCCCAGAACCCCGAGGAATTCTCCCAGGAAAAGACCGTGGAGGCCAGCCACATCCTGATCCGGCTTTCCCCGGACGCCTCGGAGGACCAGGTGGAAGAGGCCCGGAACAAGGCCCAGAACCTGGCTGACCGGGCCCGGGCCGGGGAAGACTTCGCCGGGCTGGCCAAGGAGTTTTCCGAGGGGCCCTCCGCCCCCCGGGGCGGCTCCCTGGGGGCCTTCGGAAAAAAACAGATGGTCCCGGCCTTTGCCGATGCGGCCTTTTCCATGGAACCCGGCGCCATCAGCGACCCCGTACGCACGGATTTCGGGTTCCACGTCATCCTTCTGACCAAGGTGAACGAGGCCCGGACCCGCTCCCTGGAGGAGGCAGCCCCGGAGATCCGGAAAAAACTCGTTGCCGAGGCGGCCAAATCCGCGGCCTATGACCGGATCAACGAGGTTTTCGATGCCTCCCTGGGGGCGTCCAGCCTGGCGGATGCCGCCACCGCGGCGGGAACCCAGGTAAAGACCGCCGACTACTTCGGGTCCCGGGGCCCTGCCGGCCTGCCGGGAGCCAGGAAGGTGGCCGACGCGGCCAGCGGCCTCCTGACCGGCGAGTACACGGACCTGCTGGAGCTTCCCACGGGCTATGCCCTCTTCCAGGTGACCGGGGAGAAGGAATCCCGCATTCCGGAGCTTTCCGAGGTCCGGGACCAGGTGGAAAAGGACGCCACCTACGAGAAACGCAAGAAGGCGGCCCGGGCGGACGCAGCAGCCCTCCTGACCGAGGCCTCCTCCGGGGGGGACTTCTCCCATCTGGCTGAAAAGATGGGTGTTTCCGCCAAGACCACCGAACCATTCGAGCGCGGAGGCCAGATTCCGGGCCTGGGGTTCGCCCCGGATATCATCGAGGCGGCCTTTGACCTGACCCCGGCCGATCCCCGGCCCGGGGAGCCCGTGGAGAGCGGGGGATTGTTCTACGTCATCCAGTGGATGTCCCAGGAAAGCCCGGACCCCGCCGGGTTCGAGACGGAAAAGGACGAAATCCTGTCCAAGCTCCTGGAGCGGAAAAAGGAACAGGCCGTGAGCGGCTGGCTGGACGCCCTGAAAAACCAGGCTGTCATCGAGGTGAACCAGGACCTTCTACCCCGGACCTGACCGGGTGAACCGCCGCTGCCGAGGAAACTCCATGGCGAAAAAAGAGGAAAAAAAATTCCTGGTCAAGAAGTGCCCTTACTGCTCCACGCCCCTGAAGACGGAGGACAAGGTTTGCTTCTCCTGCAAGCACAGGGTGGGGCCGCCCGACAAGACGGGCACGGCCACCATCCCCGGCCGCTGGAAATCCTACGTGTCCCTGGCCGGGGCCCTGGTGGTGGTGTACGCATACTTCCGGTACGTGTTTTTCGGATGAGCCGGGTTTCCCCTTTCGGCCCCTCATGAAAACGAACCGGCGAACGTTTTTGAAGGCCGCGGCGGCGGGCCTGGCTTCGAGCCTCGTCCCGGGGCTGGGCCAGGCGGACCAGAATCCGATCCTGGGATCGGCCCACGTGCGGGAGGCCCGGTTCTGGGAGCGCCTCGACGACGGCCGGGTCCGGTGCGGCACCTGCCCCCACGGCTGCGTGCTGGCCGATGGCGAGCGGTCCCATTGCCGGGCCAAGGCCAACTTCTCCGGCCGCCTGTACACCCTTTCCTACGGCAACCCCTGCACGGTCCACGTGGACCCGGTGGAAAAGAAACCGGCCCTCCATTTCCTCCCCGGCACCCGGGCCTTCTCCCTGGCCGTGGCGGGCTGCAATTTCCGCTGCCTGAACTGCCAGAACTGGGAGGTCTCCCAGACCTCCCCGGACCGCACCCGGAACCTGGACCTGCCGCCCGAAGCCGTGGTGGCCTCGGCCAAGAAGTACGGCTGCGCCAGCATCGCCTACACCTATTCCGAGCCCGTCAGCTTCTACGAGTACATGCGCGACACCGCCGAGCGGGCCGCCGGGGAGGGGCTGAAGAACATCTGGGTGTCCAACGCGTATATCAACCCCCGGGCCGTGGAGGAACTCTGCAACCACATCCATGCGGCCAGCCTGAACCTGAAATCCTTTTCCGACGACACGTACCGGGTCTTGAACGGCGGCCGGCTGGCCCCGGTCCTGGACACCTTGAAGATCGTCCACAGCCGGGGGGTGTGGCTGGAAATCATCCACCTGGTGGTGCCCACCTACACGGACGATCTCGGCCAGATCCGGGCCATGGCCCGGTGGATCGCCGAAAACCTGGACCGTGAGGTTCCCTTCCACCTCCTGCGGTTCACCCCCCGCTACCAGCTTTTGCACCTGCCCCCCACGCCCGAGGACTTCCTGGTCCAGGCCCGGACGGCGGCCAGGGAGGAGGGGCTTAAGCACGTTTACATGGGCAACGTCCCCGGAGGCACGGACGTCATCGTCTGCCCGGATTGCGGCAGGGTGGTGGTCAGCCGGAGGGGATATCTTCTCCTGGAAAACCGCCTGGTCCATGGAGCCTGCCCGGACTGCGGGGCCGCCGTGGCCGGGCGATGGGAATGACTCTGGGGACCGGATGGAACTTTTTTTCATGATCAGACGCATGGGGTGGCTGGCGGCGGCGGTTCTTCTCTTGGCCTGGGCCGCAGCCCCATCCCCGGGGTTGGCGGGGGGCGTCCGGGAACCGGCGGTGGCCGGGATCTTCTACTCCAGCGATCCAGGGGAACTCGAGGAGATCATCCGGGAATACCTGGAAAAGGCCCCCCGGCCGTACCTCAACGGGCCGGTGAAGGCCCTGATTTCGCCCCACGCGGGCTACCGGTTCTCCGGCTTCGTGGCCGCAGCCGGGTACCGCCGGGTACCCCGGGACGTGAAAAGGGTCCTCATCCTGGCCCCCAGCCACCACGCAGCCTTCGTAGGGGTTTCCATCCCGGACGTGGACGCCTACCGCACGCCCCTGGGCCTGGTGCCCCTGGACCCCGAGGCCAAGCGCCTGGCGGGCCTCCCCGGCTTCGGCTACGTGCCGGAGGCCCACGCGGCCGAGCACTCCCTGGAGGTCCAGCTCCCCTTTCTCCAGAAGGCCCTTGGCGATTTCACCCTCATTCCCCTGGTCCTGGGCCAGGTGGATCCCGAGGAACTGGCCCGGACGCTTTTGCCCCTGGCCGATCAGGGCGTCTTCTTTATAGCCTCCTCGGACCTGTCCCACTACCACGACTACAAGGAGGCCCATAAGCTCGACGCCGTCTGTACAATGGCCATGAGCCGGTTTATGTTCCATTACATGGACCTGTGCGAGGCCTGCGGGAAAACGCCCGTGACCGTCCTCATGCATATCGCCCGGGAAAAGGGGTGGACGGGGCGGGTCCTGGACGCCGCCAACACGGCGGACACCTGGGGCCCCATGGCCCAGGTGGTGGGTTACGCCTCCATCGCCTACGTGGAAGACCAAGGAGAAGACCCCATGCGCGAAGCCAAAACGCCGGAAAAGGACCGTCAGGCCCTCCTCACCCTGGCCCGGAGCGCCATCCGGGCCAAGCTCTTCCCCGATGCCCAGGTGATCCGGCCCGAGCCGGTGCCGGAAAGTCTGGGCGAAAACCGGGGTTGCTTCGTCACCCTCCATGTGGACGGCCAGTTGAAGGGGTGCATCGGCACCATCGAGCCCCTCCAGTCCCTGGTGGAGGGGGTGGAGTTCAACGCAGTGAACGCCGCCTTTCAGGACCCCCGGTTCTCGCCCCTCTCGGTGGAGGAATTCCCCAACATCAAGATCGAGATCAGCGTGCTTACGGTGCCCCGGCCCCTGCCCTTCACGGACGGTGCGGACCTGAAGGAAAAGCTCAAACCCGGGGTCCACGGGGTGATCCTGTCCCGGGGCATGCGCCGGTCCACCTTCCTGCCCCAGGTGTGGGAGCAGGTCCCGGACACGGACACCTTCCTCACCATGCTGTGCCGCAAGGGCAGCATGGCCGCCAACTGCTGGCAGGACCCCGAAACCCGGGTCCTGGTGTACGAGGCCGAGTATTTCGAAGAAGAATAGCCCCCGCCACCGCGCGGGCTCCTGATCCTGAAAAAGCCCCCCGCCCGCCCTGGGCGCGGGGGCTTTTTTTCAGAAACCGCTCCGGCCCGGCCTCCGGTCCCGCCCTCTTTTCATCATCCGCTGGTAATCCGGCCACTTTTTTGAGAGGGTGTCCGTCTCTTCCGGAAATTCGTCCGCGAAAACCGGACAAAGGGCCTGTCCTGACCCCGGATCTCTTCAAAACCCCTTGGCACGGTTTTTTCAATGGATAGGATTCGACGGACGAGCCCTGTTTCTGTCAAGGGCTTTCCCTCCTCGGAAAAGGACAACGTAATATGGCAAATCCGGAAGACTCCAACTTCACCCCCAGGGGAAAAAAACCGGGGAGGCCGACCTCTTCCGCCCGGCAACCGCTCCCCCGGACCCCCCGCAAAAAGCCCGATTCCTGCTGGCGGTCTCTGCCCATGCCGGAAGAATTGAGCCTCTGGAACTGCTCCGGCCGGTTCGGGATCGTCACGCCTCCGGCTGCCGCCGTCTTTGAATAACCTGGGGGATGAAAAGACCAACTTCTAGAAAAAACCTGATTCATCCGGCCGCCCCGGCAAAAAAGACCGCCATTTCCCCCGGGGGGCCATCTGGGTTCCGAAGCGACCGGGCTGTTTTCCGGCCCGCCTCCATCGAAAAACAAGCCATGCCGTCCGGGATCCCGGCAACCGCCCTATCCCCGGTCCAGGATCACCCGGCGGATATCCGGGTCCGGGTCCAGGTGGCGCATGGCGTGGGCCCCCACCCCGGGCAGCCCGGTTTCCAGGGACGGGCCCTGGATGCGGGAGAGGTAGCTTTCCACGGTGCCGGCCCGGACATGGCGCTGGATGCGGTCGAACAGGGCCACGCTGGAAACCACGGCCTTTTGGAGCAGTTTCGGGAAACTGGTATGCCCCGGGCGTCCCGTGACCGGGTGGAAATAGTCCAGGTCCCCGGCCAGGAGGCGGGGGGCGTTCTTTTTCACCTTTGGATAGAAAAGGGCCAGGTGGGAGCCGGCCGGAACCCCGGCGGCCCGGTTCAGGCGCCACAAAAACCCCCCCAGGGACCGGGAGAAAAAGGCCCGTTGCAAAAGGGAGTGGCAGGCGAACACGGCGGCCAGGTTCCGTCGGTTTCCGCATCCGGGGCCGAAGAAGATCCCCGCGAGGTTGTAAAAACTCTCCGCGTCCATCTCCTTGCCGTCCCACAGGGAGAAGTGGTACCGGGGCCGGAACCGGGGCCGGACCTGGAGAAGGGCCAGATCCATCCAGGTTTCCAGGCTCCGGTGCCGATCCAGGAAGCCCTCCCGGTGCTCATCGCCCTCCACATGTCCCCGCCCGGACCGGTACATGACCCAGGGATGGAACACGGCATCGGCCATGACATGGCAAAGGGCCCCCAGGACCAGGGCCCACTCCCCGGGGGAAAGGTCCCCGTCCCGGGCCCGGATCACCCTCTTCACCGCCAGGAAGCTGTCTTCCCCGTCGGCCCCGTGGAGCGCCGAGGCCAGGCAGATGCAATGCTTCCGGTTGAAAAGGCCGTACAGGGGGGTGTCCGGGAGCACGGACCCCAACAAGTAGAGCCGGGGGTGGGTAGCCACCGCCCGGGCAAGGGGCCCGGCAGCCATCTTCCTGGCGGCCCGCTTGGCCACGAAAAAATGAACCAGTTCCTTGGGCATGGGTCTGCCTTCCCGGGGGCTGTTTCCGGGCGGAAATTCTTTTGGGAAATCGTTTTGAAATTCGAACCCGGCAACTTTCGCAGATTCCCCGTGCCCGGTCAACGGGAGGAATCGGAAGGCCGAAAGCGCTGTTTTGCCGTCCTTTCGTTCCAGGATACGGACCCGGGGGCCAAAAAGGTGTTTTTCCCGGCCCTTCCATGAGGTATGCTGGCCCTCACGGGGAAAACCGGGAATCGGGGTTTTCGAACAGACACGGAACTGTCTTCAAGGGGGGGAGCCATGACCATCAAGGGGGGGCCCAAGGGCCATTCGGAAAGGATCGCCGGGATCATCGAGGATTGCCTGGCGGAACTGCCCATCTTCGATCGCCTCACCAATGACGAGATGCACGAAATCGCCCGGCACATGCACTTCCTGGAGGTGACGGCGGGCGAGCTGGTGTTCGAGGAGGGGGAGCGGGGCGGCTACGTGTGCTTCGTGGTGGATGGGGAGCTTTCCGTCATCAAGGACGCCAGAAGCGGGGAGCAGGCCCGCATCGCCACCCTGTCCCGGGGGGACTCCATCGGCGAGATGGCCGTGGTGGACAGCTTCCCCCGCTCGGCCACGGTCATCGCGGACACGGACGCCCAGCTGGTGACTCTGGACCGCGAGGACTTCCTGAGCGTCCTGACCCAGCATCCCCAGCTCGGCATCAAGATGTTGAAGGGCATTGCCCGGTTGCTGTCCATGAACCTGCGCCGGACCTCCAACAACCTGGTGGACTATATGCTGCCCATGATCTGAGTTCGGGTCCGGATGCGGCAAAAAGGCCCCGGACTGTCCGGACCCGCCCCGCGAAAGGCGGGGTCCGGGGATCGCCGGGGTCCCGGTTTCCGGCTCCCGGGCGGTTTCCTCCGAGCCCATCAGGAGGCCCCGGCCAGGGCCTCCCCTTTTTCCATGGGTTTCCCCGCCTTTTTCGGGCATCTGGCCCGGATCGTGCAAAAAGCCGCCGTGGCCGGGGCTGGGGCAGAAAGGCTGCCCACGCTCCTTTTTTCGTTGATGGTAAATAGCTCTTGTCAGGCCCGGGTGCCAGCCGGTATAGGTGGCCCGAACCCCGGACAAGTCCGCTCCGCCCCTGCGGCGTCGGCCAGGGAAAACCGCGATGTTCGCCCGAAATCCCTTTGAGTTTCCCATGAACAAGATCTCGCAGGACGACCGCGCCCCCGGGGCGGATTTCAGAAGCCAGGCCCGGGAGCTGGTGGCCAACCGGGAGACCCTGCGCCGCATCTTCATCATGCGGGAGGACGACAGCGCCCGGGAAACCCTGGTGAAGTATATGGAGCAGATCCTGTTCGGACTCCAGGATTTCCTCCAGCGCCACGTGGGCATCACCGAGGAGGTGCCGTTAAAGGAGCTGTCCGAGCGGTTCATGGACACCACCATCGGCCGGCACCCGGAAAAAAAGCTCGCCCAGGTCATCACCGACCTCATCAACGGCATCGCCCCCTACGCGGTGAACGTGGCATCCCCCTACTTCGTGGGCCACATGACGTCGGCCATCCCCTTCTTCATGGTCCACCTCTCCACCATCGTGGCCGCCCTGAACCAGAACGTGGTGAAGATCGAGACCTCCAAGGTGGTCTCCATCGTGGAGAAGCAGGTCCTGGCCAAGATCCACCGCCTCATCTACGGATTTCCCGAGGATTTCTACAAGGAGCACATCCAGAGCGGGTACACCAGCCTGGGAGGCTTTGTGGAGGACGGCACCCTGGCCAACCTTTCTGCCTTGTGGGTGGCCCGCAACCGGCTCCTGGGGCCCAAAGAGGGCTTTGCCGGGGTGGAGCAGGAGGGCATCGCCCGGGCCTTTGCCGCCCACGGGGTGGACCGCCTGGTCGTCCTCATCTCCCAGCTCGGCCACTACAGCCTGCGGAAATCCGCCGGGGTCCTGGGCCTGGGCAGCGACAACGTTTTGGCTATAGGGGTGGATGAACACAACCGCATGGACATAGGGGAACTGACCTCCACCCTGGGTCATTTGGCCAAAACCGAACCCCGGACCCGGGTGCTGGCCGTGGTGGGCATCTCCGGAGCCACGGAGACCGGCACCGTGGACCCCCTCGGGAAAATCGCGGACATCTGCCAGGAGCAGGGCATCCATTTCCACGTGGACGCGGCCTGGGGCGGGCCCACCCTGTTCTCGGAAAAGTACGCCCGCCTGCTTTCGGGCATCGAGCGGGCCGACAGCGTGACCATAGACGGCCACAAGCAGTTCTACATGCCCATGACCTGCGGCATGGTCTACTTCAAGGACCCCGAGGCCATGGACGCCATCGCCTACAATGCCCGGTACGTGGCCCGGCCCGGCTCCGTGGACCTGGGCATCCGGTCACTCGCCGGCTCCCGGCCGTCCACGTCGCTCATCCTGGACAGCGCCTTGAAGATCATGGGGGCCCAGGGCTACGCGCTTTTGATTGAGCACGGCATCGAGACTGCGGCCAGCCTGGCCGAGGAGATCGAGCTGAGGGAGAATTTCCAGCTCATGACCCGGCCCGAGCTGAACATCCTCACCTACCGCTACTGCCCGCCGGAAATCCAAAAACACCTGGCCACGGCCGGCCCGGAGGAGGCTCTGGTCATCAACCAGGCGTTGAACGAGGCCAACATCGCCCTCCAGCGCCGCCAGCGCGAGGCGGGCAAGAGCTTCGTGTCCCGGACCACCCTCCGGTTCCCGGACGGGCGGAACGGCCTCACCGTGGTGCTTAGGGTGGTCATCATGAACCCCATGACCCACATGGGCATCCTGCGGGAAATCCTGGACGAACAGGAATCCATCGCCGCCCGCCAACTCCCCGAGAGCTTCCGTATCGAGCCCTGACAGGCTGTCCCCCCCTTTGAAAAAAGGGGTTATGAGGCCCCTCGCTGGACCTCCAAAGCCGGATCAGCCCCGGCGGCCAGCCCCCTCAGGACTCCGTGCCCGGAAAGTGGAACACGTACTCCCCCCCGCAGCTTCCCGTGTGGTGCATGAGGCACCGGTCCACCCCCGGGCCCGTGAAGGGCACGCCCAGGAGTTCGAACCACCGGTCGATGCGCCGCATGACCCCGCAGCGGTAATCCTCCGCCACCCCCAGCCGCCGGACGCCCTTGTAGGCGAAGCACTGGCCGTCCTCCCATTTCCAGGTCATGCGGTTGGGCGGGACAAAGGCGTGGGTGAACCGCATGAACCGCGGCATGATGAGGTCAAAGGCCCCGTTGATGAAGGCTTCCAGCTCCGCCATGGTTTCGATGCGCTCTTTTTCGAATCCCAGGGCCTTGCGCATGCGGGGGATTTCGAACAGGGCCAGGGAATCCACGGCCGACAGGTTCAGGCGGTTGGTGGCCTCCAGCCCCAGGTCCTTCAGGCAATGGTAAAACCACATCCCATCGTGGGTCATCCACCCCAGGTTCAAAAGCTCCTTCAGATCCTCCTTGCCGATGCTTTCCAAGGTGCTCATGACATCCTCCTTTCCACCCGCTTCCTTTGGCCGGAAGAGCGGCCTCCGCTTACCTGGCAGGATTTTCACGAAGTTCCCACGGCCCGCCAGGCGGCTTGGCCCAGGGTTTCGGCCGCGGCGGCGGGGCCGTCCGGAACCAGGCCCTCCAGCCACAGCCGCACCAGCTCCTGGCACGGCCCCAGGACCAGGGACAAAAACAGTCCCGGGGCCAGATCCCGCAGGGAGCCCCCTTGGACCCGCCGGGCCTTCCACGCCAGGATGCGCCCGGCCCATTCCACATTGCCGGCCCGGATGGCCGGGTCCTGGTTCCCCATGAAGCCCGCATGGCGCATGGAGGCCAGGAACCGTGCCCATTCCGGGTTTTCCTCCACCCAGGCCAGATGGGCCGTCACCAGCCCCAGGACCCCCTCCCGGGCTCCGGGATCGCCGGAAAACACGGCCCCGGTCCTTTCCTGGTAGGAGGCCAGGCCCGCGAGGTACACGGCGGCGGCCACGCCCTCCTTGCCGCCGAAATGGTGGTAGATGCTGCCGTTGGCCGCCCCGGACCGGCGGGAGATGTCTTTCATGGACGCCCCCTCATACCCGGCCTCGTCAAAGCAGGCCAGGGCCGCCTTCACGATCCTTCCCCTGGTTTCCCGTGTGCCCGCGTAGGGCTCTCGTTTTGTTTTCATAAATTGGATTATAAATCTGGATTAAGATTCCAGTCAAGAGGAAAAACCGGGAATCCGGCGGAGAAGGTGCCGCCGAGTTTGTTGCAGGCAACCCTTTTGGTTCATCCGGTTTTTGTGTAACTGGTTGCCAAGGTAGGCTTTACAGGGAAGCGGTTGAAGCAGACCCCCCTGCCCCCCTTTGAAAAAGGGGGGCAGGGGGGATTTTTTTCCTTTCAGGGTGTTATTGTCTCTCTCCCGGTTTTTCGGGAACCTGGCTAACGTCCGGGCAAGGACTTGAAGCAGGAGGAGACGCACGTTGCCTGTCATCGGGTTTTTCCGGCGGGTGCGGCATCCTCGCCCTGACTCCGGGCAAAGGGCGGATGAGCCAAAAAAGATAAAAAGCCAAACAAAAAAAGAAATCCCCCCTA
>JAHJUF010000033.1 GCA_018829095.1 Pseudomonadota bacterium
CGCTGCCGCGATGCGGACCCGGTAATGGGTGTCCGAGGTGGCCAGGCCCGCCACCTCTTCCTGGTGGCCGATGCACTGGGCCGCGGCCACCCGCACCCGGTCGCTGGCGTCCGTGCCCACGATGTCGGCCAGCACGGCGTCGTCCTTGATCCGGGAAACGGCCTCCCACCGCACCAGATGGTTTTCGCCGGACCGGGCCACGGCCTCCAGGGCCCGGGGGTACTCCATCTTTCCCAGGGCCTGGAAATGGGGCGCCAAAAGCCCGGGGTCCTGGTCCTCGGGGGTCTGAATGAGGGGCAGGGACAGGGCCCGGGTGCGGTCCCGGTCCAGGGACCGGCCCACGCTCCGGAGCCGCTCCACAGCGGCCAGGCGAAGGGCTGTCTCCTGGTTTCCGATGGCGATGGCCGCCAGGGTTTCCGCGTCCTTCAACTGGCGCACGGCCGCCAGGCGGGTTTCGGAGAAGGGGCTCCTATGGGCGATCTCCCCCAGGGTCGCCGGGGAATTCAGAATCCGGACGGCCGCGCACCGGACCTGGGGGTCGTCGTGCTGCTTCACCAGGTACAGGGCGGCCTCGGAGTCCCGGATGCGGCCCACGGCTGCGATGCGCACACGGGAGGAGGGAGATTTCCCGGCCAGGGTCACCAGGATCTGGTCGTCCGAAAGTCGCTCCACCGCCGCCAGGCAGACCTCCTCACTGGCGTCCGTGGCCGCGACCCGGGCCAGGGTTCCGGTATCCTCAAGGCGGCCCACGGCGATTATGCGGACCCGCTGGTTCTCGTCCTCCAGGGCCACCCTGGCCAGGATGCCACCGTCGGTTTCCCGGCGCACCGCCTCCATGCGTACAGCCGGGTCGGAGCGCCTCCAAGCCGGTCTGAAACGGTCCATCCATGCCATGATCGTTTTCCTTTCCCTGGTTCGAATCCGGCCACGGGACCGGCAAAGCAAAAGAGTGCAATCCGCATGCCACCATCCAACACCTCGAAAATGCGAGCAAACCACCTCCATATCCTTCGGCTATCCGCGCCTTTGGACTTGACCCGGCGGGGGGGGCCGTGCCATAGTTCACGGTCGGAACGTCTGTTGCGCCCCATGTCCACTGTTTTTCGCCCGCAAAAAACGATGTTTTCGGAGGACGCCCATGTTTCGTTTGCTCTGTGCCGGATTCCTCGCCGTGTGCACCCTCGCCACTGCGGCCCCCGCCCTGGCCGCCGGGGAACTGGTGGGCACCCTCACCGACTTTTCCGGAACCATCCTGGTCCGCACGGGCGGTGAGTGGGGCTCTGTTCCCTACGTAGGCATGAACCTGTATTCCGGGGACAAGGTCATCACCCGGGACGGCACGGCACTGGTCACCTTCACGGACCAGAGCACCCTCGGCCTCTGCGCCAACACCTACGTGTTCGTCCAGGAATGGGAAAAGGAGTGGGTCCTGTTCCGCAACCCCCGGGGCTACTGCCGCCGCATCCTCATGATTTACGGCAAGGTCAACTTCAACTTCCTGGACGACAAGAGCCGCCTCTCCACCACGCTGCTCACCCGGTGCCTGGCATTGGGCTTCGTGGGCGACCCGGATTCCCACATGGTCACAGGCAACCTCTCCACCGACGAAAAGATGAAGAATTACGTCCTGTTTGACTACGGCCACAAAAGCTTCACCCTAGGGGCCTTTTACACGGGCGTGGCCCCGGACATGCCTATCGAAAAGGTGGAGAAACTCAAGGTTTTCACCAAGGCTCTGGATGCCGCCAACTCGGCCGCCGAGGCCCGCAAGGCGGCCGAGGCCTATGCCGACGGCCTCATCACCGCCGAGGACCGGGACTTCCTCTTTGCCAAGGCCCGCGTGCAGGCCGCCCAGGAGGCCCAGGCCATGGCGGCTGAACTGGTGAAGTACCACCCGGACTACAAGGTGGTGCTCCCTGAGGCCGAGCAGTGGAAAAAGGAGGCGGACCTGGCTTTGGCCGAGGCCGAGGCAGCCCGGGAAAGGGCTCTGGCCGCCGGCGCCGTGGACCCGGACGCCCCGACGCCCGAAGCCGTAGAGGAGGAGAAGACCCCCGAACCCGGCAGCCCCCTGGAAGAGGACATCGCCCCGGCCGTTGAGCCTGAAGAGGAGCCGGAGGCCGTGAAGGAACCCGCGTCTGAAGCCGTGACCGAGCCTGCTCCCGAGGCCGTGACCGAACCCGCTCCCGAGGCCGTGACGGAACCCGCTCCCGAAGCCGTGACCGAGCCCGCTCCCGAGGCAGTGACCGAGCCCGCTCCCGAAGCCGTGACCGAGCCCGCTCCCGAGGCA
>JAHJUF010000253.1 GCA_018829095.1 Pseudomonadota bacterium
TAGTCATTCTTTTCTAGTCGAAAAGAAAGAGCTAGCAGCGTATCCGGTTTAGTGATTCCGGGCCGTGCGTGTCAACAAAAAACAGGCGCGGCAGCATTGGGCGGGGTCCGGGCACGCCGCTCCGGAAAAGAGAGGAGCCCTCCAGCCCTATTCGAAACAAAAGCCCTCCGGCCCCTGGATCAGGGGGAAATCCGTCCCTGCCCGGTCCTTGACATCCCCTTTACCGGGGCTTAGGAAAAGGTATTACGGGAAAGGAAGAACCATGGAAGACCGGGCCCTGGAAATCGAGGTAAAATTCTATACCCCTGATCTGCCGGCGGTGCGGAAGGCCGTCCGGGCCCTGGGGGCGGAAAGCCGGGGCAAGGTGTTCGAAAAAAACACCCTGTACGACACCGCCCAACACCGCCTGGCCAAGTACCGGCGGCTGCTGCGCATCCGGGAAGCCGGGGAGATCATCCTCACCTACAAGGCCCCGCCGGCCCGCGCGGACCGGGGATTCAAGATTTTTCACGAGCACGAGGTCAGGGTGTCCGACCGTCCGGCCATGGAACTCATCTTGAAGGGCCTGGGATTCTTCCCGGTCCGGGTCTACGAAAAACACCGGGAGACCTTTGTCCTGGGGGACCTCCACATCCTCCTGGACGAAACGCCCTTTGGCGACTTCCTGGAACTGGAGGGGCCCAAGGAGGACATCCGCAACGTGGCCGAAAGCCTGAGGCTTGCCTGGGAGGAACGCCTCACGGAAAACTACCTGGAAATCTTCGGGGCCGTGCGCCAGGCCATGGGTATCTCTTTTGAAAACCCCACCTTTGAAAATTTCGTTGGTATCGCCCCGGAAACCGGGGCCGGCCTGTCCCTGCTCCGGAAAAACAAGGGAAAATCCGGACCCTGACGCCGGCCCCCTTTCCCTGGCGTAATCAAGGGATTCCCACTCCCTCCATCGAACAGGAACCCATGGACGATTTTTCCCTCATGAGCGTAAACTTGCGGTTTGGCCGGGCCCAGGACGGGCCAGACTCGTGGGAGAACCGGAAGCATCTCCTGGCCCGGTTCCTGGAACTTCACCCGGCGGACTTCGTGTGCGTCCAGGAGGCCAACGACTTCCAGGCGGATTTCCTTTCCAGCCTCCTGCCCGGGCACGCGGCCCTGGGCCAGCGGGAAAACGCCCCGGCCTTCTGGCAGGACAACATCATTTTCCATTCCCGCCGCTTCTTCCTGGACAGCTGGGACCGCTTCCACCTGTCCCACGTGCCGGACCTGGTCAGCCGTTTCGCGGAGAGCAAATGGCCCCGCCAGTGCACCCTGGGGCGATTTACCCTGGGGGGCCGGAGCCTAGTGGTGGGGGACACCCACCTGGACTTCACCGAGGCCGTGCGCGAGGCCAGCGCCCGCCTCATCCTGTCCCGCCTGGCCCGCCTGCCCGTCTCGGACCCGGTGGTCCTGGCCGGGGATTTCAACGCTCCGCCCGGGAGCTCCTGCTACAATCTTTTTGTTTCCACCGCCCCGGAAGCCGGGGGCGCCCCGCCTTTTTCCGACCCCTTTGACGAAAGTTTCGGCCCCACCCATCACCGGTTCACCGGCACCCCCGATCCCAAAACAGGCCGCATCGACTGGATCCTTTACCGGGGGCCCGTCACCTGCACCCGCCGGGAAATCCTCCACGACAGCTTCGAAGGTCGCTACCCCTCGGACCACTTCCCGGTGTACGCGGAATTTGTCTTTTCGCAAGAAGGAGGGAGGAAAGAGGAGGGATGAAGGATAAAGGCCGTGCAGTAAGTCCGGACCCCTTTGCGCCCGTCATTCCGGCGAAGGCCGGAATCCAGTTTTCCATGCATTATAAAAGGCCTGGGTCCCGGCTTTCGCCGGGATGACGACCTGTTGCAGGGCCATCATCCTTCATCCCGAAAAAAGCGGGGGCCCCGCCGCGCATTCGATGAAGCGCCACGGGGCCCCCTTGTATTTTCAGGACGTAAAACTCCGGCCTACCAGCCCCAGGTCAGGTACTGGTGGATGGAGTTGGCTGCGGCCCGGCCGGCTCCCATGGCCTGGATGACGGTGGCCATGCCGGTGACGATGTCCCCGCCGGCCCAGACGCCGGGCATGGTGGTCTTGCCCGAGGCAGAGTCCGCGACGATGTAGCCGCGCTTGTTCAAGGAAAGCTCCGGCGTGGTGGAGGTGAGCAGGGGGTTGGCCCCGGCGCCCACGGCGATGACCGCGAGATCGCAGGGCAGTTCGAACTCCGTGCCCTCCTTGGCCACGGGGCGGCGGCGGCCCGAATCATCGGGCTCGCCCAACTCCATCTGGATGCACTCCATGCCCCGGACCTTGCCCCGGTCATCCCCCAGGAAGCCCTGGGGGTTGGTGAGGAGGAACAACTCTATGCCCTCTTCCTCGGCATGGTGGATCTCCTCGGCCCGGGCGGGCATCTCCTCCCGGGACCGGCGGTACACGATGCGGACCTTGTCGGCCCCCATGCGCAGCGCCGTGCGGGCGGCGTCCATGGCCACGTTCCCCGCCCCGATGACCGCCACGTTATTGCCCAGGGCGATGGGGGTGTCGTACTCGGGGAAGAGGTAGGCCTTCATGAGGTTGGACCGGGTGAGGTACTCATTGGCCGAGTAGATGCCGATCAGGTTCTCCCCCGGCACGCCCAGGAAGTACGGCAGGCCAGCGCCCACAGCCACGTAAATGGCGTCGAATCCCTCCTCCCTGAGTTCCTGGAGGGTCACCACCTTGCCCACCACGGAGTTCATCTCGAATTTCACCCCCAGACGCTCCATGTAGTTGATCTCGGCAAAGAGGATCTCCTTGGGGAGACGGAACTCGGGGATGCCGTAGAGGAGCACGCCGCCGGGCTTGTGGAACGCCTCGAAGACCGTGACGTCATGGCCCTTCAGGATGAGGTCCCCGGCCACGGTGAGGCCCGAGGGGCCCGAACCCACCACAGCCACCTTTTTCCCGGTGGCCGGAGCCTTTTGCGGCAGGGGCACGTCCCCCTGGTCCCGCTCCCAGTCGGCCAAAAAACGCTCCAGCCGGCCGATGGCCACGGGCTCGTCCTTCTTGCCCAGGATGCACCTGGCCTCGCACTGGGCCTCCTGGGGACAGACCCGGCCGCACACGGCGGGCAGGGCGTTGGTTTCCTTGATCTTGGCAATGGCTCCCGCAAAATCGCCGCCCTCGATCCGGGTGATGAAGCCCGGGATGTCGATGCCCACGGGGCAGCCTTCCACACAGCCCGGCTTTTTGCAGTTCAGGCACCTGGAAGCCTCGGTCACGGCGGTCTCGGGGGAGTATCCCAGGGGCACTTCCTTGAAGTTTTTCGCCCGGACTTCCGGTTTCTGTTCCGGCATGGGCTGCCGGCCGACTTTTTCCTTTGCAGCCATTTTTCCCTCTTTTCCCAAAAGGCCCGGCCTATTTCAGGGCAGCCTCGGCCCGGCATTGGTGGTCGAAACGGTTCATAGAATCCTTCTCCTGGTCCGGATAGGAACGCAGGCGGGTCATGAGTTCGTCAAAGTCCACCTCGTGGCCGTCGAACTCCGGGCCGTCCACGCAGGCGAACCGGGTCTTTCCCCCCACGGTCACCCGGCAGCAGCCGCACATGCCCGTGCCGTCCACCATGATGGCATTCAAGCTCACCATGGTGCGCACGTTGTACTTTCTGGTGAGGTTCGTCACGGCCCGCATCATGGGAACCGGGCCGATGCCCACCACGAGGTCCACCTTGCCATCGTCCAGGAGCTTCTTCAGCAGGTCGGTGCCGAAACCGTGGTAGCCGCAGGAGCCGTCGTCCGTGCAGATCTGGCACTCGGTGCTGGCGGCGGCCATTTCCTCCTCCAGGATGAGGAGGTCCTTGGTCCGGGACCCGCAGATGGAGATGACGTTGTTGCCCGCCTCCTTGAAGCCCCGGGTGATGGGATGGAGCACGGCGACGCCCGTGCCGCCCCCCACGCAGACCACGGTGCCCAGCTTTTCGAGGTGGGTGGCCTTGCCCAGTGGGCCGGCCACGTCCTGGATGGCGTCGCCCACCTCCAGGGTTTTCAGGAGCGCGGTGGTCTTGCCCACCACCTGGTAGATGATCTTGATGGTGCCCTTTTCCGGATCCGAGTCCGCCATGGTCAGCGGGATACGTTCACCGGTCTCGTTGACCCGGAGCATGACGAACTGTCCGGGCTGGGCCTTTTTTGCGATCCTGGGCGCGCTGATGACGTTCTCCACCACCGTGCCCTGGGCCATCTCGCGTTTGGATAGGATGGTGTACATGAATTTCTCCTCGATGCCACGGGCCGGGCGAGCCAGGCCGGTGAAAGGGAAACCGGTGAAAACGCACGTATCGTGACCGGCCATTTCCGGAAATTTCCCCGATTTCACAAATAAAAACGCCCGCTCACAGGCGGGCGTTCAGGATGCCGTCAGTTCTCCCCGCGATGCGCCAGGGCAAAACTGATGCAGGAGGAATCAGGCATTTCACCGGATTTTCATTTTGCTTCCCCGCCCTCCCGGAGCCGCCGGCGGGCCAGGGATGTGCGGAATCCCTTGACCCTATACCAAACCCTTGAAACCCATGAAGGACAGGGCAATGAGTCCTGCGGTCACCAGGCCGATGGAGGTGTCCTGGAGCGCCCTGGGCACCCGGGCCAGGAGGATGCGCTCCCGCAGGCCGGCGAACAGGACAAGGGCCAGGCCGAAGCCTGCGGCGTAGGCCACGGAGGTCACCAGGGACTCCATGAAACCCAGCTCGTTCTGGACATTCAGCACGCACACGCCGAACACCGCGCAATTGGTGGTGATGAGGGGAAGGAAGATGCCCAGGCCTGCATAGAGCCCCGGAATGCTTTTCTTCAGGAACATCTCCACAAACTGGACCAGGGCGGCGATGACCAGGATGAAGGCGATGGTCTGGAGGTACTCCAGGCCGAACTTCTTCAGGACATAGGCGTCGATGACCCAGGTGATGGCCCCGGCGAGCCCCAGGACGAAGATGACGGCCATGGCCATGCCCAGGGCGGTCTCCATCTTCTTGGAGGTGCCCAGGAAGGGGCAGTTCCCCAAAAACTGGGCCAGGAGGATGTTGTTGACGAAGATGCAGCTTACGACAAGAACGATGTAATCGCCCATGATCCTTCTCCCGCACGTTTCGCGCTTGGCCCCTCAGGGCCCGTTGGTCTTGCCTACTTGGACGGCGCCAGGTTCATGAGGGCCAGCAGAAGACCCAGGGCCACAAAGGCTCCGGGGGCGGACACCATGAATCCGAAGGGCTCGAAGGCCGCGGGCATCACGGCGTAGGAAGCCCCGAACGGAATGGTGATGGCGCCGGTGCCCAGGATCTCCCGGAGGGACCCCAGGACGCCCAGGGAAAGGGTGAAGCCGATCCCGATGCCCAGGCCGTCGGCCAGGGAGGACACGATGCCGTTCTTGGAGGCGAACGCCTCGGCCCGGCCCAGGAGGATGCAGTTCACCACGATCAGCGGGATGAACACGCCCAGTTTCAGGAACAGGGGGTAGGCAAAGGCCTGCATGACCTGCTCCACCACGATGACGAAGGTGGCGATGACCACGATGAAGCAGGCGATACGCACCTTGGAAGGGATCACGTTGCGCAGGGCCGAAATGAGGAGGTTGGCGCACACCAGCACGAAGGTGGTGGCCAGCCCCATGCCCACGCCGTTTTCCAAGGTGGTGGTGACGCCCAGGGTGGGGCAGAGTCCCAGAACCAGCCGGAAAGGCGGGACCTCTTTCCACAATCCCTTTGTGAATTCCTGTGTGAGGGTCTTTGCCATGTCTTCTTCCCCTTATAGCGCTAAGGCCTTGGCCTGCTGCACGATCTCGTCCTTGTGGGCCTTGTAGATTTCATCGGCCTTGTTCACCGCCGCCACCACGCCCCGGGAGGTGACCGTGGCGCCCGAAAGGGCATCCACGCCGCCGCCGTCGGGCTTCACCTTGTGGGATTCCAGCACCGAAAGGTGACGGAATCCCGCGGCAAAGGCCGGGTCGGTCTTGGCCCGGGAACCCAGGCCAGGAGTTTCGGAGTGGGTGGTGACACCGATGCCGTAAATCTCGTCCTTGGTGGTGTCCACGGCCACCATGACACCGATGTTGCCGCCGAAGCCCGAGCCGTAGGCCTCGAAAGCCACCACGCTGGGTTGGCCGTCATACACGCCCACGAAAAAGCTCGTCTCCTCGCCGTCCACCGTGAGCTTGAACCGGGAGTCAACGGGCTTGTTCTCAGCACCCTCGAACAGGGCCTCCAACACCGGGCCCTTGACGAAGACCAGTTTCTGCTGCTCGATCTGCGGCCCGAGCGCCTCCTGCAGGTAGGCCAGAAGCCCCCCGGACAACGTGGACAGGAGGGTGATCACCACCACCATCTTGATCATGTCACGCATGTTCGATCACCTTTCCCATCGCCTTGGGCCGGAAGAGATCCAGAAGAGGATGAGCCACATTCACCAGAAGGACGGCGAAGATGACCCCGTCCACATAGGCTCCGATGTTCCGGATGAGCACGGTGAGCAAGCCGGCCAGCAGGCCATAGAGAATCATGCCCACGGGGTTCACCGGGCTGGAGGAGGATTCGGGCAGCAGGAAGAACGCGCCGATCATGGTGTAGCCCGTGAGGAGGTGGAACATGGGCCCCGCGTATTTGGGGGCGGCGCCCGCCTCGTTGCCCGTGGTGAACAGGGCGGCTGTTACAGCCACGCCGATGAGGAAGGACACGGGAATCTGCCACCGCACGTGGCCCCTCAGGATCAGGTACAGGCCCCCCGCCAAAAGCCCCAGGCCGAAAGTGGCTCCGATGCCCCCCGCCTGGCGGGCCCAGAGGAGGTCCGAGATGGACCACTGGGCTGCGTAGGACGCGCCGAAGGCCTTCACCGAGGCCAGGGGGAAGGCCGCCGAAAATCCCAGGTCATAGTCCAGGAGCGACGCGTCGAAGTCCATGCGGAGCTTCCAGGACAGCATCAGCACGGCCACGGCCACCACGGCGGGATTGAAGGGATTGCCGCCGATGCCTCCGTAAATCTGCTTGCCGATGATGACGCCTATGAAGGCCCCCACCAGCACCATCCACCAGGGGGAGGAGGCAGGCAGGAGCATGCCGATCATGAGCCCGATGACCGCCGCGTCCATGTCCCCGATGGAAACGGGCCGCTTGGTGACCAGGTTCATGACCAGTTCCCAGAACATGGCCGCGGCCACGGAAAGGGCCACCACCCCCAGGGCGTGCCCGCCGAACCGGGCCACTCCCATGATCGCGGCCGGAGCGGCCGCCAGCATGATATCGTAGTTCTTCACCGCCATCCGGCTCCCGTTGTGCCAGAACGGGGCGTGGGAAACCACGAATTTCCTGTCGCTGTTCATTGCTTACGCCTCCGACGCGGCCTTGACCAGTTCGTGCTTGCCCAGCATCACGTACTGGAAGATGGGGATGTGGGCGATGCACACGTAGCTGCAAAGTCCGCATTCGATACAGGAGAGAAGGTCGTACCTGGACGCGGCGTCCTCATACAGACCGTTTTCCAGGGCGCGGACCAGGAGATTCACCGGCATGCGGGCCGGGCAGTACCGGACGCATTCGCCACAGTTGACGCAAGCCTGGTCCAGAATCTCCGGGAGCGTCCCCGCCGCCTGGACCATGAGGGCGTCCGTGTCCGGCTCCACCGGGGCGTCCAGGGAAAAGACCGCGTGTCCCCGCATGGGGCCGCCGATGACGATGCGGTCGCCGGCGGCTGGTTCCTCGTGGACCGCCGTCAGGATCCGGCCCACCGGCGTGCCCACCCGGGCGGAGACATTGACGCTCTCCCCGTTTTTCCGCACCACGGTGAGAACTTTTTCCCCTGCCACGGTCCCGGAAGCAAAGGCGGCCCCCACATTGGCCACAGCCTCGGCGTTCAGGAAGACCACCCCGGCGTGCTCGGGCTTCTGGCCCGCAGGGAGCACCCTGCCCAGGTGGCGTTTCA
>JAHJUF010000034.1 GCA_018829095.1 Pseudomonadota bacterium
CCCCTTTTCCAAAGGGGAGAGAATAAGGAGACATCCATGCCTCTTGTCACCCAGCGCGCCCAGATCGCGGCCAAGGTGGAAGCGTCGGAGGGCACGGCCGAAAGCCTGTCCGCCTCCGAGGCCATCCTGGCCGGGGCCTGGGAGTTTGAACCTGAAATCGCCATGACCGCCCGTCCGGCGGCCTCGGCCTCCCTTTCCCCTTTTCCCCGGGTGGCGGGCGGCCGCCGGGCCAAGGTGAGCTTTGCGGTGGAGGTCAAGGGCTCGGGCGCGGCGGGCACGGCCCCGGAGGTTTCCGCTCTGCTTCGCGGCTGCGGGTTTTCCGAGACCGTGGAGGCCGGGGTTTCCGTGGCCTACGCCCCGGCTTCCTCGTCCATTCCGAGCCTCACCATCGGCGCGTATTGCGATGGCAAGCGCTACCTTTTGGCCGGGGCCCGGGGCACGGTGAAGATCGACATGAAAGCCGGGGAACCGGCCCAATACGCCTTTGAGTTCACGGGCACCAGCATCGTTGACGCCGACGTGGCGCTTCTTTCGCCCACCTACGATTCCACGGTCCCCCCGGCCTTCATGAGCGCGAGCCTGGCCCTGGATTCCCAGGCCGCCGTGGTGGAGACCGTGGGCATCGACCTGGCCAACAGCCTGTACCTGCGGCCCTCGGCCAACGCGGCCCAGGGGTTCGTGTCCGCGGTCATCACGGGCCGGGAACCCAAGCTCACGCTGAATCCCGAGGACGTGCTGGTGGCGGACCACGACTGGTGGGCCCAATGGGAGTCCGGAGCCTTCGTGGCCTTCACCGCCACCCTGGGTTCCGATGCGGGCAACATCTGCACCATCACCGCCCCGGCCGTCCAGATCAGCACGATGAAGCCCGCTGACCGGGAGGGCATCCTGATCCAGGAGATGGAATGCCTCCTGGCCGGAGACAACGGCGACGACGAGCTGGTGCTGACCTTCAGCTAGGCGGGAGCCGGAGGCCTGGCAGGGATACCCCCCCTTTTTCAAAGGGGGCAGGGGGGATTGGGTGGAAGCGGTACGGCATTACCCGAAGTTTTCCCGCATCCAGGCGCGGCAGAGAAAAGCAGACTCCCTGGCCACCGGGACGAATCCCCCCAACCCCCCTTTGAAAAGGGGGGCTTTCCGGGCTTTGGAAAAGGGGGGAGCCCCGGGGCTTCGGACACATAAGGAGCTTTCATGAACGCGCGATACCAGAAACGTGAAATTGCCTACCGGGGCCTTACCCGGCGGGAGGTTCGGGGGCTTCGGGAGGAGGGGCTGGACCTCGCCCGCCTCCCGGAGATCAAGGAGCCGGGCGAGGTGGACGAGGCCCTGGACCGGGTGTTTGCCCTGGCCGCGCCGGATGTGGTTGCCGGGGACCTGGACGCCCTCACCCCCGGCGAGGCCATGGACCTCTTTGTCCGGGTGTGCCGGGCCACTTTCCTTTCCCCGGACCAGGAAAAAAACTTCGAAGCGCCGCCGCCGGATGGTTCGCCGGAAGGCTTGTCGACTGCGGCGCTTGCCAGGGAAACGGGCTCGACGAACAACGGCGGTGCCCAAGGCTGAAGAGGGACTGGGGCCCGCCCCTGTTCCGCCGGGACGGGACCGAGGTCCGGTCCTGCCCCATGGGAGACGTGGACCTGGATCTGGCGGCCGAGGCCTTTGAGCTGTGGGCCTGGGCCCAACGGGGTTTTTTGCCTCTGCCCGGCGGCTGGCAGGACCAGGCCGAGCGGGACCTCATGATGATGGAAACGGTTTGGGGGGCGTTTACCGAATGGCGAATCCGGTACGCATCGTGATCGAGGCCTCCTCCCGGGAGGCTGTGGCAGCTTTGGCGGAGTTCAAGCGCCGGGCCGGGGAAGCCTTTTCCGGCGCAGCCCGCTCCTCCGGGACCCTGGACGCGGCCCTGGACCGGGCCGGGAACCGGGCCCGGGAACTCGCGGACCAGGCGGCCGGAGCCGGGGGGGGCGCTTCCCGTGCCCTCACGCATGTCCGGGACCTGGGAGAGGGCTGGGCCGGGGTCGTCGCGTCCATGAGGGACCAGTGGCGGGAGTTTATCGCCATTGTCCCGGCGTTCCCGTCCCTGGGGACGCCCGGCCCGATCCGGGAAGCCGGGGCGGGTTTTCCTGGACAAGACCCCCGGGAAGCCGCGCCGGTCACCGGCTTTTTTGCCTCATCCTCAACCTCAGCCGGGAATTCCGGCCGGGAATCCGGCCCCCAGGCCACGAGCGCTGCCTGGGGCACGGCCTGGGATGAAATCCGGGGAAAGGGCGAGGAAACCTGGGAGGCGATCCGCCAGGCCTCGGACCGGACCATGAAAACGTTCCAGAACTCCGTGGTCTCGGTGGTCATGGGCGCGTCCGGCGCGGGTGAGGCGGTCAAGGCCGTGGTGAAGACCATGGCGGAACAGGTGCTGGGGGCCATGGTGAGCCTGGGGGTCCAGAGGCTCATCCTGTCCAGGATTTCCCTGGGGGCCCAGGCCACGGAAACGACCTCCCAGGTGGCGGGCATGTCCGCCATCGCGGTGGCCGCCGCCCCGGCCGCCGCCCTCACCTCCGTGGCCACGGCAGGCGGGTCGGCCGCCGCCGGAGCCGCCGGTTTCGCGGCCGCCATGGCCGCCATGACCGCTGTCATCGGAAAACTCCTCACCGGTTTCGTGGGGGGAGCAACCCATGCGGCCAAAGGCGGCGTGTTCGACCGGCCCACCCTCACCCTGTTCGGCGAGGAGGGCCCCGAGGCCGTGGTGCCCCTTTCGCCCCATCGCCGGAGGGAGGCCGGGGCTGTGCTTTCCCGCATCGCTCCCCGGCTGTCCGCCGGGCCGTCCGGCAGAAACCCCGGCCCCGTGTCCGTGTCCGTGCATTTTTCCGGGCCCGTGCATCTGGCCGCGGACCGGGAACAGATCCAGGCGGAGATCGGCTGGGCCATCACCGACGCGGTTAGGGGGGCATTGGCATGAGCTTGATCCTCACGGACACGGAAAATGTGACCTTTTACACCTTCCCGGCGGGTTTTGACCTCCACGCCTGGAGGGACCGGGATTTCACCACCCGGTCCAAGATGTTGGAGCGGTTCGGAGCCCACGGCGGCCGGGAGATTTCGGACCGGGCTGTGGAGCCCAGGCGCGTGAGCGTGAAAGGCGCGTTCCATGCGGGCTCCCAGGCGGCTTTGAAGACCTTCCTGGACAGCCTGTCCCAGGCCCTGCACCACAACGGCGAGGCGTACCGCTTCTCCTGGGAGGCGGGCTTTTACGCCAACGTGTCCCATGTGGACGAATTCCGCGTGGACCGGTTTGAGGCGGGGCTCGCCTTTCGGTCCGTGAACATCGAGATCCGGTTCGTTTGCCCGGACCCGTTCTGGTACTCCGTGACGGACGACACGGCCGCCCCGGTCTCCATCACCCAGAGCCCCCAGAACATCAGCTTCACCAGCAGCGGAGGGGTTCCGGCCCCCCTGAAGGTCCAGTGCGACCCCACAGCCGCCTGGGCGGATTTCACCCTGGAAAACGTCACGGACGACGGCAACCTCTTCCGGTACGCGGACAGCGCTCTGGTCTCCGGGACCTGCCTCGTGGTGGACGCCACGGACGGTACGGTGAAGCGCGACGGCCTGTCCACCATCCGGCATTATTCCGGCGCGTTCCTCCGGGTGCTGCCAGGGGAAAACACCCTGCGCTACACCGGCCCCACGGGCGGCGGCATCACGTTTTCCGCCCCCAGGCGGTTCCTATGATTCCCCCCTTTGAAAAAGGGAAGCCAGGAGGGATTTCCTGATGTCCGACATCACGGTTTCCCAGTTCGGGGTTTTCCGGTTTTCCGAATCCGTCCGGTTTTCCGGGACCCTCACCTATGCCGTGGCCGCGCCCTTGTTCCTCTGCGGGCGCCTGGCCCTGGCCGTGGCCGTGTACGAGCCCGGCACGGCGGTGCGCAAGGCGCTCTACGCCTCGGACACGGCGGAGAGTCCCATGGTTTCGGCCTCCTTCGAGCTTCTGGAGAGCGGCTGCGGCGCATTTTGCCTGCGACTCAACCAGCGGCCGGACGCCCTGGCGATCAACCGGGGAGACCGGGTGGAGATCCACCCCATGGGTTCTCCCCTGCCCTGGTTTTCCGGCCGGGTCCTGGACATCCCGGCCGTGGACACGGGCCGGGAACCTTACACCTACAAGGGCCACGGCCATTTTGCGGACCTGGCCCACGTCCTGGTGGACAAGACCTACTCGGGCCGGGCCATCGAGGACCTGGTGGCGGATCTGGCGGCCTCGTACCTTCCGGCCGGAGTGCTCTACCCCACGGACCGGCTCATGCCCCTGGGTTACCGGGTGGATGCTGTTGCAGGAATCCGCTTTGACCGGACCAGTTTGAAGGACGCCCTGGGCAAGCTCGCGGAACTGGCCGGGGATTTTCTCTTCGGGGTGAACGAGGACCGGGAGCTCTTCTTTGCCCCGCGTCAGGGCAGGCCGGTCCTGGGCTGGGCCAACCGGGCCTGCCACTGGGTGGGTCGCAGCCTTTCGGAATTCTCCCTCACGGAAAAAAACGAGGTGGCCAACCGGCTCCACGTGAAGATCGGGGCCGTGAGCGCGGAAAAAGGCAACTTCGCGGACTTCACCGTTCAGGACACGGACAGCATTGCGTTTTTCGGTGTCCGGGAGGCCGTGGTTTCCGCGCCCGAGATCAAGAACGAGACCGACGCCCGCACCTGGGCGGAATTCGAGCTTTCCCGCCGGGCCTGGCCTTCCGTCGCGGGCAAGGCCAGAAACCTGGACCTTTCCGGATGGGTGGCCTCCCGGGACGACATGATCCGGGCCGGGGAATACCTGCGGGTCTCCATGCCGCGGGGCGGCCTGGCCGCGCCGTACCACGAGCCCGCGAACGGCTACTTCCGCTGGGAGGACCTGGGCTCCTCCAAGGTTTACGGCGACAATCACCTGAAGTTCACGTTTCCGCCCCGGCGGTCCGGGCCCCTGGGGCGGGTGGAGGTCCTGGTGCGCAAGGTCGGGAATCCCGGCCCCCTTGCGTTGAACGTGGAACCCGACTCCCCGGGCATCGTGCCCACGTACCAGGGAGGCATCCCCGGTTCGGGCGTGGGCGACTGGTTCGCCTGGGCGGCCTGCGACCTTTCCACCCCCTGCCCGACGCGTTTCGGCACGGACCTTAGGGTGCGGCTCTCGGTGCCCCTGCCGGGCCTGTCCGATTCCTCCAATTACTACGAGCTGCTGCACAGCAGCCATGACGCGCCTTTTTCCGGGGGGTTTTTCCAAAGCAGCGACGGGGGGCTCAACTGGACCGGGGACACGGGCCGGGGAGTCCTCTTCCGGGCCTATCTCACCCATGCCGGCGAGTTCGCCCTGGCCGTGAAAAAGGTGGTCTACACGGCTGACGCCGCCGGGGGCATCCGGGCGGACGTGGACCTGGGCCAGGTGGACCGGCCCCTGGAGAACCGCATCCTGGACATGCTCCGGGCCATCAAGGCCGGGGAACTGCTCGCCCAATCCAACCTGGAGGATCTGGCCTGATGCTGAGACAAGTCCGCAACCACCGCTTCAACCCGTTCACCGGGGCCACGGCCTATTCCGTCATCACGGACGAAGCCCATGCCATCCCCGCTTCCGGGACTTACCAGGTCCGGCTCTTCGAGGTTCCCGATCCGGGCTACGCGGACCCCACCTCCGGCACTCCCCTCTATCTCCGGACCGTGGGGGGGACGGTGTTCACCGAGGTGTCCGGCTCCCCGGGGTTGAACGAGTTCCGGGCGGACCACGCTTACAAGACCGGATGGGTGGAATTCAATTCCGGCAACGCCGGGGCGGCCATCCTGGTCTCCTACCGGGGAACGGGTTCAACGGTTTCGGCGGAGTTGGTGAACAGCCTCCAGCTCTTTACGCCCGCGGCGCCCTTTTTCTCCGGGGACGGGTCGGACGGCGACCTCACCCTCACCGGAAACACCAACCTGGACGGAGAAGCCGGGCAATCCTGCGTTTTCCGGCAGTACCGGAACCTGGACCTGGCGGGTTTCACCCTGGGGCTTTCGTCCGTGAATACCCCTCGGGGCCTGATCGTGAACGTTTCCGGCAACCTCAGCCTGGACGCCACCTCCATCATCACCGTGGCGGGCAAGGGCATGACCGGGGGCGCGGCCGGAAGCTCCTCCTCCCCGGCCGGGTCTGCCGGGACCCCCGGGGCCTATGGCGGCGGGGGCGGTGGCGGGGCGGACTCCACCGGCGGCGCGGGCGGATTCTCGTCCAGGATCGGGCCGGGAGCCGGGGTCGGGGGAATCGGCGGGGCCCCAGGGGACCACAACGGCACGGCCGGAACCAACCTGGTGATTTCTCCGGCGGAGCACTATTGGCGCAGCCTGGTCAACTGCCTGGTCCCAGCCTCCGGCGGCGGCGGCGGGGCAGGGGTGTCCGGTTCGGGCTCCGGCGGGGCCGGGGGCGCGGGGGGCGGATTCCTCCTCATCCACGCCAACGTCCTGTCCGTGGCCTCGGGGGCGGTTCTTTCCGCAGCCGGGGTCAACGGCGCCAACGGTGCCTCGGGCGGTGGCGGAGGAGGAGGGGCCGGGGGAACCATCGTCATCGTGGCCCACCGCATCCTGGGGGACACGGCCGCCAACATCGAAAGCTCCTGCTGCAACGTCTCGGGGGGCACGGGGGGCAGTGAGGCCGTGCCGGGCTCCCAGGGCGGCGGCGGCGCGGGCGCTGCCGGAGTGAAACGGGTCGTGGAGCTGTATTCCTACAACGTTTACTGATGGTCATGCAGAAAGTCGTCATCCCTGCGAAGGCCGGTACCCAGAATTTTTGTAACACATTGAAAAAACTGGATTCCGGCCTTTGCCGGAATGACGGGCTCAGGGGCTTTCGGACTTATTGAATGCCCATCATCCATCCATCTCAAAAAAGGAGGATCGCCATGGCGCTGTATCTGGGAGCGATGATCGTGGGGGCCGGAGTGGCCCTGATCGTGGAACGGCTGGTGAACCACCGCAGGCGGAACCCGGATTTCTGATGACCCATGACCTGGAAATCGCCGTTTCGGCCGTGGATCGCGGGCCTGGCCGGGTCCGGGAAGGCGACGTGGTGGCCGTGCGTCCGGCGGGCGCGGGCTGGGGTTGGGCGGAGTTGAAGACCCGGCTCATCGTGCCCGCCACGGGGATCAGCCTGGCCGAGGCCCTGGCCCTGGCCGAGCCCCTGTACGCCTGCGGGAAAAGGGCGGCCGGCCTCGCGGAGGGCGATGACCGGACCATCGAGGCCAAGCGCCGGTTCCGCGTCCCCCTTGACCTGCTTTTTGCCGGCTGGGCACCGGGCGTGGATCTCGCCCGGCTACGGAATCCCGGCGAGGCCTTCCAGCCCCTTTTGGATTCGGGCGTGGTGGTGGACTTTTCCCAGCGGGTGGCCGTGTGCCAGGACACGCATCTCGGCACTTTCCGGTACGCCAGTAGGAGGACGATCTGATGGCCTCCTCGAGAAAATATCCGGACGCCTTTGTGGTCCATACCTACGGAGGCGCGTCCCGGGCTTATACCTCCCTTTCCTCCTGGGAGGCGGACACGGACCTGGCGGACCTCGCCGCCGTCACCACGGTGGACGCCGACAGTTCCGGCACCAGCCTGTACGTGGCGGACACGTCGGTTTTCGGGGACTGCGAGTTCTCCAGGTCCACCATTATGGTGAGCGGCCAACTTCTCACCTTGGAGGGGGTCAATGCCGGGGTGTCCCTCACGGTGTCCGCTATTTCGGGCACCATTTCCTCCGGCGCGGCCGTGGCCTGCGGCTTCCTCCTGGAACTGTACAACGACAACAGCCCCTACAACGACCGGATCAGCCTGTCCGGGGCCGGGGCCACGTCCTCGTACTTCCGGGTCCTGGCCCCGGCCTCCGGACACGGGCACGACGGCACCCCGGCCACGGGGGTGAAGGTGGATTTCTCCGGCCTCCAGCTCAACCATTACCAGGGTACCTTCGAACTCCTGGAAAACCACGCCCGGGTTCACGACCTGGTGGCCAACCTCTCGGGCCAGGACAGCGCCTACTATCCCGGCGTCTTCACCCTCCAGGCCACGGGCAACCGCATCGCGGGCTGCCTCTCCTGCGGGAGCCGAAACGCCGGGGCCGGGGGAATCGTGGGGTGCAAGTCCACCCCGGCAATGGACGGCGTGGCGGTCAACTGCGTGTTCGCGGACATGGAATACGGCGTGGTCCTGGCGGGATCGGGCTACACCTTCTCCTGCTACGACGTCACGGTGGAGGGCTGTTCGGCAATCGGCTTCTGGCGGGCGTCCACGTCCACGGCCATTGCCAAAAACTGCCTGGCCGAAAACTGCGCGGCGAACTGGTCCGGCACCTGGCTCAACTGGTCCGCGTACCACAACACCAACGATGCGGGCGTGACTTTCGTGAACGCCGCGACTTACGACTTTCACCTGGCTGAAACGGACACCGCCGCCAGGAACCTGGGCCTGAATCTTTCCGGGGACGCGGTGTTCGCCTTTGACGACGACCTGGACGGCCGGCTCCGCAACCCGGCGGGCTGGGACATGGGGGCGGATGAGGCGGTGCTTTCCGCCTCGGTGGCCGATGCCCTGGCCGGGGGGGATTCCCCCTTCACGCCCACCGAAATCCTGGTTTCGGTCCTGGAGGGCCTGGGAGCCTCGGACGCCCCGGCCGGGGCGGCGGTCCTCCTGTCCCTGGTGGACGAGGGCCTTTCCGCCGGGGGAGCCGCCGGGCCGGGTGCGCGGTTTTCCGTCCTGGTGACAGAGGGGGTCTCCACGGCCGATGCCCTGGCCGTGGGCCGAATTCTCCTGGCCCTGGCCCGGGAAGGCATCCTGGCCGGGGAGGTCGGATTTTTGGGCGCAACGGGACTGATCCGGGTCTCCTTTTCTCCCCTGTCGGTGACCGTGACCCTGGTTTCCGGTGCCTTGGGCGTGGATTTCACCCCCCTGGCCCCCGGGGTCGCCCTGGTTGGGAGGCCGGAGGGTTAAGCCCCGGATTCCATCCTTTCACCGACCTTTCACCGAATGCCAGGCAGGGCGCGGGCTTTTTTCTCTGCGTAATCCGCGGATTTCTTTTATTTTCCAAACATCCGCCAAGGGATCGACCCGGCGGGAACGGAGGCGTGCATGGAGCAGAGAGCGAGAATCGGAGGGATCTTCGAGGTGGTTTGCCTGCGGCCGGACGGATTGGTGCGCTGGAGCGAATCCATTCACAACCTGGTGACCAGCGAGGGCCTGGACCATCTCCTGAACGCCCTGCTCCACGGGTCCACCCAGGTTTCGCCCTGGTACGTGGGACTCAAGAACACCGGCTCCGGGGCGGCGGGCGACACCCTGGCCTCCCACGCGGGCTGGACGGAGAACAGCGCCTATTCCGGAGGCTCCCGGCCCGAGTACGTGGAGGCGGCGGCCAGCGGCCAGTCCGTGACCAACAGCGCCAGCCGGGCGTCCTTTGCCATCAACACGGACGGCCAGACCATCGCTGGAGCCTTCCTTGCCTCTGTGGCCTCAGGCACGTCCGGGACGCTCCTGTGCGTGGGGGATTTTTCCGGCGCGAAGAGCTGCGGCTCCGGCGACACGGTGGAAGTGACCTACACCCTCTCCGCCGCCGACGACGGCGTATAACAGGCTGCCCAAACTGGATTTTTAACCGGCTGGCAAGGAGAATCTCATGCCCGTTCGACTCACCACCCATGCCAGGGAAAGAAGCTCCTACGTGGTCCGGGCTTCCTTCACGGACGAGGAGGGCAGCCCCGTGGCTCCCGAGACCCTTTCCTGGACCCTCACCGACGCCTCTGGAGCCGTGGTCAATGGCAGGGATTCGGTTTCCGTGGCCGGGCCTTCGTCCACGGAAAACATTGTGCTCTCCGGGGATGATCTGGCCCTCGCCCAGGGCCGGGACAAGGAAGCCCGCATCCTCACCCTGACCGGCACCTTCCACAGCGACCTGGCCGGTCAGAGCCTGCCCTTTGCCGAGAGCGCCCGGTTTTTGGTGGAAAATCTGGTGGCCCTGAGCTGAAAAAAGCCCCCCTTTCCCAAAGGGGGGTTGGGGGGATTCGCTTGAAGCCGCCAGGATGCTCCTTTCCCCCGCCTCCGCGCCCGGCCATTTTCCCATGAATGCCGGCGCGGAGGCGGACCCGCCATACTCCCTTCCCGCCTCATCCCTTATCCCTTTGCCTCCATCCTCTCCAAAATCCGGTCCGCCACCCGGTCGGCCAGAGCCATGACCGTGAGGTAGGGGTTCACGCCCGAGCTTTGGGGAAACAGGCTCGCGTCCGCCACGAAGAGGTTTTCGTGACCGTGGACCCGGCCCCAGGAATCGGTGACCGAGTCCCCCGGGCCCGCGCCCATGCGGCACCCGCCCTGGGAATGGGCCGAGGACAGGGGCATCTTGTTCCTGATGAAATTCTTCACCGGAATGAATTCCGCAAGATCCCGGCCCTTGATGTCCGCCGGGGTGAACACGGGTTTTTCCGCCATGGGCATGACCGCCTCCACGCAGCCCGCCGCAAAGAACAGCCGGGTGGCCGATGCCTGGGCATGGGCCAGGGCCGCGATGGTGTCGTCTCCGATGGTGTAGTCCAGGATTACGTCGCCCTTTTTGGACACGCGCACCCGGTTTTCCGCCCGGGCCTGGTCGTGGTTCAGGATGATGAGGGTCATGAATTTTTTGTACTGCATCATGACCCGCACGAGGTCCGCGCCCCACAGGCCCAGGTGTTTGGTGGAGATGAACGGGTAGTAGAACGCCGTCTCCATGTAGTAGTGGTGGCTTTGGGAGAAATGGGGCGTGTAGAAGGTCTTGGGAAAACCCCGGTAGTTGGAGATGGGTTCGGGCTGGATGCCGTAGAGGGTCAGGGCCGGGTGCATGGTGAAGTACCGGCCCAGGGCGGGCAGGTCCCGGCCCAGGCCCGAGGCCAGGAGCAGGGCCGGGGAGGCGGGCGAGCCCCCGGCCAGGACCACGACTTTGGCGGAAAGATCCACCGGGCCCGGAGCCCAGGGGCCGGGGGTTGTGCCGGGCGGGGTCTTCTCCACCACGGCCCGGACCCGGTTTTCCCCGATCCCCGTGACCCGGCAGTTGGGGACCAGGACCACCCCGGCCTTTTGCGCCCGGGGAAGCTGGAGCACAGCTGTGCCCTGCTTGGCCCCCGAGGCGCAACCCAGGTTGCAGAAACCTTCCTGGCGGCAGTCCCGGAGGTTCAGGGGGATTTTCTTCAGCGGCCAGCCCAGTTTTTCGCAGGCTTCGGCAAAAAGCCA
>JAHJUF010000254.1 GCA_018829095.1 Pseudomonadota bacterium
CAAAAGCGCCATTTCCTGGAACAACCTGGCCGGGTTCTACGAGCATGTCACCATCGAGCGCCTGGACATGTACCGCCGGGCCATCCGGAACAAGCCCGACTACCGGGACGCCATGAAGAACCTGGCCGAGGCGCTTCTGGCCATCAAGAAGGAGGCCCCCACGGCTCAACTGGAGTCCCTGGTGGACAAGAAGCTCGCGGCCGACGCGCCCCAGTGGCTGGACAAGGCCACCCGGCTGGCCCGGGAGGGCAACCCCAAGGACGCGGTGGGGTTCTTCGGCCTCAGCCTGTTCCTGGACATGGCCCTGGCCCCGGCCCACAACAACCTGGGCAAGGCCCTCCTGCTCACCGGGAACCCGGGGAACTCCCGGGTGCACTTCGAACTGGCCGCCGCCATCGAGCCGGACAACCCGGTCTATTGGAACAACCTGGGGGCAGCGGACCTCCTGGCCCGGGACCCCGAAGCGGCCCTGGCCCACCTCACGGAAGCCGCCCGCCTGGACCCGAACCTCCCGGGCGTCGGGAAAAGCCTGGAACTGGCGGGAAAGCTGGAAAAGAACCCGGAAATGGACCTCCCGGCCCCGGGAGAACTCGCGGTGTACTACTGGCCCCTGGAGGCAACGGAAGCCCCATAACCCAAGAAAGGCGGACCCCCTTTTGCGCGCCCTGGTCATCATCCCCACCTACAACGAGATGGAGAACCTCGCGGACATCGTGGCCACGGTGCTGGCCGTGCCGGCGGGCATGGACCTGGACGTGCTGGTGGTGGACGACAACTCCCCGGACGGCACGGGGAAACTCGCCGACTCCCTGGCCGGAGACAACCTCCGGGTCCACGTGCTGCACCGGGAGAAAAAGGAGGGCCTGGGGCCCGCGTACATGGCGGGATTTGCCTGGGCGCTTTCCCGGGACTTTGACCGGGTTATGGAGATGGACGCGGATTTTTCCCACGACCCGGCCTACATCCCGGATTTCCTGGCCGCGGCCGATCGCGCGGACGTGGTGGCGGGCACCCGGTACAAGGACGGGGTGAGGGTCATCAACTGGCCCATGCAACGGCTTCTCCTTTCCTTCTTCGCCAGCATCTACGCCCGCCTGGCCACGGGCATGCCCTTTTCCGACCTCACCTCGGGCTTCAAGTGCTTCACCCGCAGCGCCCTCAAACGCCTGGACTTTTCCATGGTCCGCTCCAGCGGCTATTCCTTCCAGATCGAGGTGACCTACATGGCCTGGAAACGGGGGCTCGTCATCGAGGAGGTCCCCATCGTGTTCACGGACCGGAAAAAGGGCACCACCAAGATGTCCGCCAACATCGTGCTGGAAGCCCTGCTCCTGGTCCTGCGCTTCCGCCTCCTGGGAAGCCGGTACGGGAATCCCAAATCCTGAGGTCCGTTTGCGGCCATTCGGATAAGTTGAAGTGGCTACCGGTTGAAACATGCGATTTTGGGAACCTTTTTTGTGGTTCATCCGGTTTTTGCGTACCTGGTTGCCAAGCCAGGCTTTACAGGGAAACGGTTGAAGCAGAGCCCCCTGGGAAAAGAAGCAGAACCCCCCTTTGAAAAAGGGGGGCAGGGGGGATTTCTTTTTATTTCATCTTTTTTTCTTTCTCATCCGGTTTTTCGGGAACTTGGCAAAAGTCCGGGCAAGGACTTGAAGCAGGAGGAGAGGCGCGTTGCCTGTCATCGGGTTTTTCGGGCAGGCGCGGCATTCTCACCCTGACTCCGGGCGAAGGGTGGATGAGCCAAAAAAGATAAAAAGCCAAACAAAAAAAGAAATCCCCCCTGCCCCCCTTTGTCAAAGGGGGGGATTCGGATTGGGCCGCCTTGCCTAAAGGCCCTGTTTTTGGCAATGGCTACAATTGGGAAAAACGCCCCCTGGAGGTTCCTCCCCTTTGGAAAAAGGGGGGACAGGGGGGATTTTTTTTGAGGAGACCGGGAGCCTGCGGAACCATCCCCCATGAAATCCAAAACCCCAAAAAAACCCGCCCTAGGGGAGAGTCCATCGGAGCGTGCCTCGGCCGCCGGAAAAAATCCCCCCCAACCCCCCTTTTTCAAAGGGGGGAGCACTGCACCGGATGAAAAGGGGGGGGCGGCACCGGATGCCGCGCCTTCCTCTCCGGCCTTTGTGGAAGTGGCTGTGGCCGCGTTTGTGCCGGATTCCCTCACCTACTCCGTGCCCCCGGGCCTGGCGGGCTCCTGCCTGCCCGGACGCCGGGTGGTGGTGAGCCTGGCGGCCCGGACCGTCACCGGCTGGGTCCTGGGGCCGGCCCCGGCCCTGCCGCCGGGGGTGAAGGTCAGGCCGGTCCTGTCCGTCCTGGACGAGGAGCCCCAGTTCCCCGCCTCCATGATCCCCTTTTTCCGCTGGGTGGCTTCCTACTATTTCCATCCCCTGGGGGAGACCATCCGGGACGCCCTGCCCTCCGGGGTGAGCACCGGGGAATCCCTGGCCCTGACCCTCACGGACAAGGGCCGGGCGGCATTGGACTCGCCCCGGACCTCCCCGGAGCGCCGGGCGGTCCTGGAAGCCCTGGCGGACGGGAAGGAGCACCCCGAGGGCGACTTTGTCGGTGACCGGGGCAAGGTCCCCAGGCCGCTCCTTCTGGCCATGGGACATCAGGGACTGGCCGTTGTGCGCCGGAAGGTGGAAAAGCCCCCTGTGAGCACCCGCACCGAAACCTGGGTCAAGGGGCTCAAGGCCGAATCCGACGCCCCTGCCCGGGTGAAATCCCGGCACCGGGCCCTGGAAATCCTCGCCGCCGACGGACCCATGGCCGCCCGGGACCTCAAGGCCCGGGTGCCTGCCGTGGGCGCACGCCTTTCGGAAATGGCCGGGGCCAGGGAGGTGGAGCTTTTCGAAAGGGAGGTGTTCCGGGACCCCCTGGGCGAGGCCATCGAGCCCGACGCCGGGCCCCTGGACCTGACGGACGACCAGGCCGGGGTCCTGGACAGCGTGACCAAGGCCTTGGGCCAGGGGTTCTCCGCCTTTCTCCTCCATGGCGTCACGGGGAGCGGCAAGACCGAGGTCTATCTCCAGGCCGCAGCCCGGGCATTGGCCATAGGCCTTTCCTGCGTGGTCCTGGTGCCGGAAATCGCCCTCATCACCCAGATGGAGCGCCGGTTCCGGGCCCGGTTCGGGGACCGGGTGGCCGTGCTCCACTCGGGGCTTTCCGCCGGGGAGCGCCTGGACCAGTGGACCCGGATCGTCCGGGGGCTCGCCCCCCTGGTCATCGGCGCGCGCTCGGCGGTTTTCGCCCCGGTCCCGTCCCCGGGGCTCTTCATCGTGGACGAGGAGCACGACGAGTCCTACAAGCAGGAGTCCCGCCTGCGGTACAACGCCCGGGACCTGGCCGTGCTCCGGGCGTCCAGGTCAAAGGCCGTGGTGCTCATGGGCTCGGCCACCCCCTCCCTGGTGTCCCGGTTCAACGCCGAGGAGGGCAAGTTCACCGAATTGTCCCTGCCCCGCCGGGTCTACGACCGGCCCCAGCCGGAGACCGTCGTGGTGGACCTGAGGGGCAACCGGAACGCGGGGCCGGTCCTCATCTCCCCGACCCTGGAGAACCATCTCTCCGAGACCCTGGACCGGGGGGAGCAGGCCCTGATCTTCCTGAACCGCCGGGGCTTCGCCAGCTTCCCCATGTGCCCGGCCTGCGGCAAGGCCATCGGCTGCGTCCACTGCGACATCACCCTCACCTATCACCGGGCGAGAAACCTCTATCTCTGCCACTACTGCGGATACCAACGGTCCGCCTCCGGGGGCTGTCCCTCCTGCGGCGAGCCCCAGGTGAAGCATTTGGGCATGGGCACCGAGAAGATCCAGCAATACCTGGAAGACCGGTTCCCTTCCGCCCGGGTGGCCCGCCTGGACCGGGACGTGCTGGCCAGGAAGGGGGCCCTGGTCTCCGTGCTGAAGGGCGTGAAGAACCGGGAGATCGACATCCTGGTGGGCACCCAGATGATCACCAAGG
>JAHJUF010000255.1 GCA_018829095.1 Pseudomonadota bacterium
ATCCTCGTCGCAATCGTACAGAACGATCCGTTGATACCCCCGGTTCCTGAGCTGGTGAATCAGCCAGGTGACCAGGGGAAGCGCTTCGAGTTCCGTTCTCCGGGAATCGTCCAGGATGTAGTCCAGCACGTTTCCGTAAAGCACTATGCGCCGGTGGATGCCGGCCGACATGGCGAATTGGCTGATCCAGCCCAGGGTATGGTGGTCTCCGCCGTTCATGACTCCCCCTTTCCCGCACCCCTGTACGGGGTGCATTGGTTACCGGCCCCGGAATGGCAAGGCTTTCTCCTGGCTTTTGGAAACGAAAACTTCCTCCACCGTTTCCTGGATGCTGAAAATCGTTTTTTCCTCCCCGCCGTCCGGCGGCACCCAGACCACGTCGGAAACCACCACCCCGACTTCCCTGAGCCGGTAGATGAGGTCCTCCAGGGACTCTCCGCAGCGCTCCATGGGCTGGGGCCCCACCCGCTCGATGGCCATGGCGTTTGCCCCGGATTCGCCCTGCATGTGGAGTTCGATCCGTCCCTTGTGGGGAATTTTTGTGCCTATGGTTCCCTGGTATTGTTCGTTGGCGATGCTGTGTTCGTAGAAGAGGGGCTCTGCTCCCACTTTGCTGGGATCGGGGAGCCGGGAGTTGCGCCGGAAACCTGCATCCTGGAGGCAGGTATCAACGCGCCGGCCCACCTCCAGGCGCTCCAGGTTGGCCCGTTCGTTGGCCCGGGCCGTATTCTCCAGGGCCTGGAGACTTTCCTTGAGCTTTTCGATAGCCTCGGGAGAGATGTCGCCGGATTTCTTGGCAAGCTTATCTCCCTCCTTGAGCTTGGCCCTGATTCCGCCTGCCGCCCATCTATGGAGATGGGGCTCCGACTGGGCCCTGCGATTCCAGGTATGGAGGAGAACCCTCAGTTGCCGGCGAAGCTCCCTTTGGGCGAATTCATTGCTCCGCCCCTGGGCCACGGCCTCGGGCAGATCCTCCATGACCTTGCCCATGGCGGCTTCCACTTCCCTGGAGGCCTCATGGACCCTCTTGCCGGCCTCCTGTGCCTCGTTCAATTTCTGCTGCGCCTGGGTCAGGGCCTGGTCCATCTCTTTCAGATCAGCCCTGGCCTGGCCGGCCTTTTGGATGAAGGGCGCCAGGTCCTTGTCCAGGGCCTCGAAGCCTGCCGCAGCTTCCTCCAGGGCCTTTTGCTTTTCCTGGAAGGCCTCAAAGGACTCGGGCAGGTAATTGGAGGCCACCGAGTCTGCCTCCTCCTTTTTCCGGCCTCCGCTGGACTCCACGGCCGAAGCCATGATTTCCCTCAGATCCTCCTCAAAGGCCCTGCAGGATTCCCGGGCGGACTCCGTTTCAGCCCGGACTTCCTCCAGGGCCTCCCTGGCGGAGACGATGCTGTTCAGGCGGTTTTTCAAGGCAGCTGCCAGTCTTGCCTGTGCATTTTGGATTCCGCTCATTTCATACCTCCCTTTTGGAGTATAGGGCGTTCAGGTCATGGGGACGGACATCGAACCGCTTCAGCCAATCATGAATATCCTGCTCAACCAGAGGCCAGGCTCCCAGGTGATCCTTGAGAATCGGGATCACCCTGTTTCGCAGCAGAAAGGACGAAAGAAAATTTTTCCTCAAAACCAGGTTCGCCACAAAGCAGGCAAACAGCGCCTTTGCCGAAACCGGGCCCTGTTTCGCATTGCACCGGTCATGAACCAGCCATTGGACGACGCCCACCTGGTCGTCCAGGGCTCCGTTTATCAAGGGGTCTAGCATTTCATTGAAGGCATCCCGGATGTCCAGGTGGAGCAATTGATAGCTGATGCCGAAAAAGAGCTTGTCTTCCAGGGACAGCTTTTCCAGGCTGTTTTTGAGGTAGTCGTGGAACATGCGGCACTGGCTGTCGGCGGCTTGCTGGAGGGAAAGGGAAGGGGAGCCCCCCCGCCCGAAATAGCTTGCCTTGAGCAGGGAGGCGTAACAGGGCAGGCTCAGATAATGAAACGGGACGCTTTCCCGGAAAGGGCCTTTTTTCAGGAGCAGGTGGTTGGTCCGCCCATTCCCCCCAAGGGCATCCAGGCATTCGGCCCTGGCCCGGAAAACGGACCGCATTTCCGGAAAAGAGGAACCAATCCAATGTTCTTTCATTCTGATGATGGAGAAGGTCCGCGAGGCGTTGGCCGTTTCCGGCTCTTCCATCAGGAACCGGATGAAGTTGTCCGAGCGCCTTTCGTTCCGGGAGTCATAGAGGACCCAGGAGACAAACTCCAGGAAAGTGCCCATAAGACCCTCCCCTGGCATCCCCCCCGGGCGGCGGCCGTCGAAAAGCTGTTTTTGGGCGGCCCTGGTCAGGTTTTTCCGTTCATCGAGTTCGGATAGATTCTTGCCCGGCCCCAAAAAGATTTTCGTTCGTTCCTTGCAAAGCTCCCGGGCAAGCTGGCCAAGCCAGCAAACCAGGTTATTACGGATATTCATTCCGTTGCCCGGAAGCTGGACCGTGCAGGAATGGAGCATCCCAAGATAGGACAGGATCCACTCCACCCATACTGCATGGTCGTCCACCGCCATCCGCTGAAAGGCATTAACGGCCGATTCGGAGTCCAGAACCTCCCGAGGCCTGGAATGTTGCAACAGCCCCTTATGTATTTGGCTCAGGAGTTGTTTCTTGGCGTTGTCGTTCAGGTCGGAATAGACCTCGCTGCCCATCCCAATACCCAGGTCCAGGGAATCCGGGTATGGAGCGGAGCTTGCTTCCTGGACTTCCATCCCAGGCACCATTTGCATTCGGATGGAGGCCAACAGAAAATTCACGCGCGCTCTTTGCGGAGTTAACGTTTTGAAAATTTGAAGTTTTTGGTTTTTGGTAATCCGGTCAGAATTCCGAAAAAGCCGGAGGAATTCATGGGCATCCGCGGAAAAGTCTTCCGAAAGGTCGGTAAACAGCCATTCGGCAAGCAGTTTGATCAGGCGACCCGCCTGGTTGCCGTCGGTTTGCCTGGCCAGGCAGGCCAGACAATCGTCAAAAAGTTCCTTGGAGGGGGTTCGCCGGTTGGAGATCAGTTGCATCAGCCCGGTTGCCTCAGCGTCCGGCGCTGGCATGCGGCCTTCCTTTTTTGGGCCCTCCACGTGCTCCATGTAGCCGAGGAAAGCTTTCAGCAAGGGGAGGGAAGGCTGGTCCACCAGGACCTGCGCACGGTCATCCAGATCCGCCAGGCTTCCTTCCCAGACGCCTCGTTCCTTGGGCTCCCGGGCCAGGCGATGCACATGATCGAAATATTCTCCATCGGTCACGGGCCCGGCGGGGACAGGGGCTCCATCCGATGGGGGAATCACGGTCACCAGGAAGGAAGGGTCCGGGGGGCCGGGTTCGTTGACCGAGAAGCTCAGCTCCCGGCGGAAGATGGGCGGCAGGGCGGCGAGCAGAGCGGCCATCTGCCAAAGATTCCAGTGTAGGGGAGGGGGGGGGTGTGGCACCCGCAAGTGCTCCCGGCATGATTCCGCCAGGTTCTGCGGGAGCCCCGGAAGCTGGAGAACGGCCGGTTCCCCTTGCTCCACAGCCGTCGCCATCTTCAGGGCCGCAGCTTGGAATTCCTTTTCTTCCACCAGATTCAACCAAAAACGCAGCAGGTCCAGGGAATCGGATGTTCCTGGTTGGAGACGGAGCAGGTGGGGCTCCAGGCTGATAACCTGACCAAAGGCATTCGGGCAGAGTTTCTGGTTCACCCCCAGGCGGATCATGGCCCAGGGTGCATTGTGCCGGATAGCCTCCATTTCCCGGGGACCGAAAACAAAGGTGTGGGCCACGTAGGGCCGCCGGGCGGTGAAATCGATTTTTTCCGATTTGTCCAGGAGCATGGCAGCGAAGTGGCCCTCATCGCCCAGGGGAAAGCCGCGAAACACCGGGCAGGAAAGAGGCTTATGGCCCGCCACCTGTTGGATGCGGTCACGGAAGCCTGCCGGCATCCCAGGGGTTTCCCCCACGGTTTTATAAGCGTCCGTGCTGGTGTAGAGGTGCTGGGGAAGTTTCAGTTCCATGTTTTCATTTCCCACAGGTCCCGCAAGGGTGCAGGCACGTGCGCCGCGCAGAAGGCGGCGGCCTTGAGGGGGTCTTTTCCCAGGTTCAGGCTTGTGGCCGAGGGATAGCAGTCCAGGACCTGGCCAAGAAGGCCCCGGTCCGAGGCCTGATCATGGCCCACCAGCACGGGCCGGACCCCGGGGTCGTGCTCGATCAGCCGGGCAAGAGCGCGCGCTCCCAGGGACCGGTCGCTCCCCACCGCAACCAGGAGGACCGCAGCCGGAGGACCAGCCTTTTTCGGGTCATGGAGCCCGAAATCCACGGTGAAAAACGGATCCCATCGCCTGGTGGAGAACAGGCCGGTCCATGGCGGCACGATGCCCGAACCAACCCAGGGGCTTTCCGGCAATTTCCGGAAAGCCCGGGCCAGGTCATCCTGGCTTCCCGGCAGGGAGGCGTGGAAAATGCCATGGAGCATGGCGGCCATTCTCCCCCGGGCCAGGCCCTCCTTTTTCGGAACGGCCCCCTCCAGGGATACCCCTGCCAGGACCCGGGAATACCAGGGGATTGGATAGCGGACCGCCAGGGTGTTGCCCTCCGGCCCATCGGGCACGGCCAGGGGGCCGGAGGCGGCCAGGTGGGTGGCCAGGTGCAGGCGAAAGAGGAGCGTTCGGCCCAGGCTCCCCCCAAGATCCACGATTTCCAGGGCTCCACGAGGCTCTTCAGCGGGTTCCTCCTCCATGTTTTCGGTTCCGGCCTCACGGGTTCGGGTCTTTTTCAGCAGCTTGGAAAGAGCTTCCTCCACGCTTCCCGCCACCAGGACCGATGGCCCCCGCTCCCAGCGCCGGACCCTCCCGGACCATTCCTTAAGTTCCAGGGCAACGGTTGGGTCCCCGGTCAGGACCAGGGTTTGCATTGGCAACAGATTCTTCTCGGCCAAGCTCTGCATCCGCCCCATGACGGTAGGGACTATTTGCTCCCATTCGGGCGCCCGGGGATCTTGGCTCCGGAAACGCTCGTAGCTTCCCATGAAGGAGCGGGTATTCGGAGGAAACTCCAGGATGAGGCCCTGGGTCGCGGCCAGGGCCCGGTACAGACGGGCCATGGATATGGCCTCCCGGGAATCCTCTTCCATGGCATCAAAGGGATTCGGCAGTTCGTGGGCCAGGCGCTTCCAGATCCATACCGAGTCAAGCCCGTGCCGGCGGCAGGCGGCCCATGCCCGGCCCGGAGGCCCGTACGGAGGCCAGCGCCGAAGACCGGTGCAGCGGGCCTCCAGGAGGGCCTCGGGGCGGGGGGAGGCGTCTTCCAGGATGCCCACGTGGCCGATGACCAGGTCGGCTCCGCCCGGGACGGCCACGGGAATGGCGGGTTCGCCGCAGGTCTGGCACAGAGGCCCGGCACAGGGGGTGAAACAGGCTGGGCACCGCTGGGGCATCCGGGGCCTTTGTTCCGGCTGGAGGAGTTGTTCCGGGCACATGGTCTCAGGCTCCTTGCGGGTGGATGTTTCCAGCCAACAGGTTGTCAGCAGCAGTGCAGCAGCCACAAAAGAGGCCAAATCACCCCCCGGGGTTCGGGGACGGCAAGAGCCCGGCCTTGCGCCCTCCAAAGGCATTGCTCCATTTTCCTTTGCATGAGGGCGGGACCGGGCACGGCATCCTGGGCGTCCTGGTCCATGGAGTCCATATCGCTCATTTCCTGGAATACATATCCGTCCGTTTGCCCTGAGGAACCTTCCTGTTGCACGACCCTCACCGTGGTATCCAGGCCCAAGGCGGATACGAAGAATACGCCGACCCTCCGGTAGTTGGCTTCCGCAGAGACCACCAGGGCCTCCTCGGCGCCGCCCATGTCCCTGAGCGCTTGGCGGAATTTTCCGGAAAGCCTTTCCATGAGTTCTCTCACGGGCAGGCGATTCCGATTTTCAAGCTCCCAATTTTCGATTTCGGTCCATTTCTTCTGCAAAACATCGTCAAGGATGTCCGCCTTGGTCAGCACCAGGGCGACAGAATAGTCCAGCCCGTTTCCCATATGGGGATTGGCTGTGATAAGATACTGGGTGATCAAATTCAAACCATCCCGTGGGCTGACCCGTCTTTGCTGGCGATTAGACATTTCCTCGATAACGGCCTGGATCTCTTGTCTGAAAGTCTTCCTTTTATCTTGCTGTTTCTCGTGAATCATATGAAGAAGTCTTTGAACGTTAAATAGATAAGAGTATTTTTCCATGGTCCTGCAGATATCCTTGGCGAGTTCCAAGGTATTTTGAACAGCCGGGTAACGGTGGCGTTTCAGGTGTTGGTCCTCTTCCCGGAAAAATCTGGTGAGGTCATCGGGCGAGGCATCTTCCCTGATCAGGCCCTTCTCCTCCATCAGGGCCAGCAGACCAGACAGAACGGAGAAGGTGTCCCGGTTGACCGGATTGAACAGGAACTGGAATTTTCGGGTATACAGGAGAGAGGCGATGAGCAGGGTGTTCTTCCTGCCCGGAACCGTGGCCAGTCTCCCGTCGCCCGTAAAGATCTCCCCTGCCTGGTCGGTACTTTGAATGGTATAGGGGCTTCCCTTTTCCGGAATTATCCGGTGAACGACCTTGTTGACGGAGTTGATCGCGTTCTTTTCCGGAAGAATGCCTTTGTTGAAAAGCGGGCCCACCACGGTATCGCTGTATTCCTTGCAATCGAACAAGGGGAGTGACAGGAACTTATAGTCCCTGCAGGTTTTGGAATCCGTCAAGGCCTTGAAGGAGGCGGCCTGGAGTACCGTTTTGCCTGTTCCCGGGCCTGAGCAGTACACAATGGGCGGCTCTGCTTTTAGGATGGCCTTGTTGCATTTCGGGCACTTGGCTATCATCGGTTGTGAGTGCTCGGGGCAGAAGGCGGGCAAAGCCGCCGGGGCCGTCTGCACGCAAGGTTGGCCCGCCGCACATCCCCAGTTCAGATCTTTCTCGGTGAAGGGAAAGAGGCACTGGACGTCATTGTTTCCGCAAAAATGGAGCGTCGGAGGCCCGTCCGGCTGGGCCTGATTGTCTCCTGTTTTCTCGCTGATCTTACGGAACCAGAGTCTCAAGAGTCTCATTCTTTTTCTCCATTTCTCAACTGGTAGATTTTTTTACGCACCCTGCCTGCCGGGGCAGCTTCAGGGTATGCACCGGAACCCCAGGTGGGGGGCTGACCAGGTCGCGTCCCTGGGCTGGGCACCCCGGCCGTCATGCACGGGCTTCTCCGGTTCTCCCCGGGTCAGGTCGCCCTCGCACCACTCCGCCGTGACCTCCCAGGCCCCGGCATCCCCCGCAAGCGGAAGGGACGGCAGCACAAGCCCTTCCGACAGCTCTTCCTCCGTGGGCAGGCGCCCCTTTTTCCAAAGGCAGTAGGCGTGGGCTTCCACCCAGGTCACGCTGGTCGCGGTGTAATCCCTGGTCTCTTCGCCATAGCCCAGGCGCCGCAAAACAGCGTCTCCCCCCCAGGCGACCGGCCAGTTGAACTGGTTGTATTCGCTCCGCATCCCTGCGTATCTTCCCTGGCGGATGAATTCCGCGAACTGCCCCCGGGTCACCAGGGGGACCTCCTTGGGCCGGGGGTGCTTCAGTTTGGGCCATCCGAGCCATCCCATTATCGGATCTCCGTTCCCTGCCGGGCCACTCCCTGGAAGGCGAGTTCGATACGGCGGCACCGGCTCCACCA
>JAHJUF010000256.1 GCA_018829095.1 Pseudomonadota bacterium
ATCTCGTCCAGGAAGATGATGCCCGACTGCTCCACCCGGTCCACGGCGCTCTTGGCCACCCTGTCCATGTCCACCAGGCGGCCGGCCTCCTCGGTGGCCAGAAGCTCCATGGCCTCGGAAACCTTTACCTTGCGGTGCTTGGTCTGGGCGGGAGCCAGGGAGCCCAGCATGTCCTTCAGGTTGATGCCCACCTCTTCCATGCCCATGTTGGAGAATATCTCCATGACCGGCATGCTGCGGCTGGAAACCTCCATGTCCACGAACCGCTCGTCCAGCTTCCCGGCCCGGAGCATCTGGCGCAGCTTTTCCCGGGTGCCGCCTGAGCCCGTGTCCGGGGTGACGATTTCCAGGGACCTTTCCCCGCCCTCGTCCGGAGAGGAAAACTCGGCCGGCCGCCGGGGGGGGAGCAGGATGTCCAGCATGCGTTCCTCGGCCACGGCCCAGGCCTTTTCCTGGACCGCCTCCTTTTCCCGCTCCCGTTCCATGTTCACCGTGACCTCCACCAGGTCCCGGATCATGGATTCCACATCCCGGCCCACGTAGCCCACCTCGGTGAACTTGGTGGCCTCGATCTTCAGAAAAGGCACCTCCGAAAGCTTGGCCAGACGCCGGGAGATCTCGGTCTTGCCCACGCCCGTGGGGCCGATGAGGATGATGTTCTTGGGCGCGATCTCGTCCCGTAAATCCGAGTTCACCTGGCGGCGGCGCCAGCGGTTCCTCATGGCGATGGCCACGCTGCGCTTGGCCTGGTCCTGGCCCACGATGTACTTGTCCAGCTCCGCGACGATGTCTTTGGGCTTCAGGTCTTCCATGGTTTTTCGCCTAGTTCGCCTAATCCGCCTGGTTCGCTTAAAGGGTGACCACGGTGATCCTGTCATTGGTGTAGATGCACAGGGAGGCCGCCACTTCCATGGCCGCCCGGACCACGGCCTCGGCGTCCATGTCCGTGTTCCGCAAAAGCGCCATGGCGGCGGCCTGGGCCAGGTTTCCGCCGGAGCCGATGCCGATTACCCCCTCGTCGGGCTCGATGACATCGCCGTTGCCGGTGAGAAGCAGCATGGTTTCCGTGTCCGCCACGATCATGAGGGCCTCCAGGCGGCGCAGGATCTTGTCCGTGCGCCAGTCCTTGGCCAACTCCACCGCGGCCCGGGCCAGGGCGCCCCGGTACTGCTCCAGTTTGCCCTCGAACCGGTCAAAGAGGTTCAAAGCGTCGGCCGTGGCCCCGGCGAACCCGGCCACCACCCGGTCATTGTAGAGGGTGCGGACCTTTTTGGCCCCGTGCTTCACCACCGTGTCCCCCAGGGTCACCTGCCCGTCCCCGGCCACGGCCGTCTTTCCGTTGGCCCGGACGGCCAGGATGGTGGTTCCGTGAGGTGTCATTCTTCCTCCTCGTCTGGGCCGGAGGCTTTCCCGAGCCGATTGCCCAGCCGCGCCCGGGGGTGGGCGCGGTCGTAGGCCTTGGCCAGCCGGTCCATGGAAACGTGGGTATACACCCCGGTGGTGGAGAGGCTGACATGCCCCAGAAGCTCCTGGACGCTCCGCAGGTCTGCGCCTCCGTCCAGGAGGTGGGTGGCGAAGCTGTGGCGGAACCCGTGGGGGGAGACCGGCCGCCCCAATCCGGCCCGGAGCACGGCCTTGTCCACCACCCGGGCGATGGACCGCACCGTGAGGCGGCCTCCCCGGTGGTTCAGAAAAACCGCTCCCGGGTCGCGCCCCTCGGGCCCGTCCTCCTCCAGGGCCGCCCGGTATTCCCGGATGGCCTCCCGGGCCTTCTGCCCGATGGGCACGATGCGCTGCTTGTTCCCCTTGCCTGTTACCCTCAGGGTCCCGGCCCGATAATCCAGGTCGTACAGATTCGTCCCGGCCAACTCGGCCACCCGGACGCCGGTGGAATACAGGGTTTCCAGGATGGCCCGGTCTCGGAGGTCAAGGACCGGGGTCCCGGTGGAGGCGTCCAACAGATCAAAGGCCTCATCCACGGTGAGCCAGGACACGGCCTTTTTTTCCTTTTTGGGCGTGGCCACGGCCTTGGCCGGGTTCCGGTCGATTGCCCCCATCTTCTCCAGGAAGCGGTAAAAGGAGCGCAGAGCCGAAAGTTTCCGGGCCATGCTGGCCCGGGAATCGCCTTTTTTGTGGAGGAACCCCAGGTAGGCCCGGATGGCCAGCCGGTCGGCCCTGGCCAGGGAACCCCCGGCGAGTTCCGGATCGTCCG
>JAHJUF010000257.1 GCA_018829095.1 Pseudomonadota bacterium
GGCCGCCCTGCCCGGGTCCTACGCCGGGGCCATGGGCTTTTGCCAGTTCATGCCCGACAGCGCCCTGGCCTATGCGGCGGACGGGAACGGGGACGGTCGCATCGACCTGTTCACCCACCCGGACGCCATTCACAGTGTGGCCCGGTACCTGGCCCGCCACGGCTGGAAAAAAGGCCTGGACGAGGACGGGATGCGCAAGGTGCTTTTGACCTACAACCGGAGCAACCCCTACGTGGACGCGCTCCTGGCCATCCGCCAAGCCCTGAACCGGGAGGAGAAATGAGCTTCACAGCATGGGTCTTGACGGTGGCGGTGGTCTGCCTGCTCCTCACCTGGGCGGCCATCCTGGATCTGGCCTTCCGGGACTTCGGGTCCCTGGCGAAAAAGGCGGCCTGGGCGGCGGCCGTGTTCGTGCCCGGCCTCGGCGCTGCGGCCTATTTCGCCTTTGGCATGCGCCAGGGGGTCAGGAGCCGCGCCCCGGCCGGACCGGACACCAAGGAGGACTGACCCCGCGCCCCGGGACATTCCGCTCCGGGGTGGAGGGATAACGAATGTTTTTGGATTGGGTTCTTGACAACCCCAGGGGGTTTTGACTAAGAGGACGCTGCTTTGTGTGGTCCCATCGTCTAGTGGCCTAGGATATCGGCCTCTCACGCCGAAGACACGGGTTCGAACCCCGTTGGGACTACCAACGCCCCTCCCCTGACCAACCTCCCCGTCAAAAAAATCCGGGTACGATGCCCCCCCTATGGGGGGGCGTCATGGACCGGACCGCGAGGTGAAAATGGCGATGGGATACTGGCCGGATGACTATGTGGCCAAGCTGGTTACCGCAGAGCAGGCTCTCGGCCGCATCAAGTCCGGACAGCGGGTTTTCATCGGATCCTCCTGCGGGGAGCCCCAACACCTGGTCAAGGAGCTGGCCGAGCAGAGCTGCCGGCTCACGGACCTGGAGATCACCCGGCTCCTCTCCCTGGAAAGCGCGCCGCTCACCCTCATCGCCCACCGGAGCCAGTGCCACAACTTGAACGTCCGGTCCTTTTACCTGGGCTCCTGCCTGCCCCGGAGCCTGGCCGCCGACAGCCGGTTCTTCACCCCCATCCACCTGTCCGCCCTGCCCCGGCTCTTTGCCTCGAGGCGCATCCATCTCCATGCGGCCCTGATCCAGGTGTCGCCTCCGGACGATTTCGGCTGGATGAGCCTGGGCGTGTCCGTGGACGTGACCCAGGCCGCCGCGGCCGCCGCGGACCTGGTTATCGCCCAGGTGAACCCCCGCATGCCCCGGGTCCTGGGGCGGAGCTTCATCCATGTGAACGATGTGGACCTCTTCGTGGAGCACGAGGAGCCTCTCATCACCGTGGAGGCTTTCCCGGACATGCCTGCGGCCGACCAGATCGCCCGGCACACAGCCAATCTGGTGGATGACGGGAGCACCCTCCAGATCAGCCTGGGGGCCACCCCCCGGGCCATCCTCCTGGCCCTGGCCGAAAAGAATGACCTGGGGGTCCACTCCCAGTTCCTCACGGATGGATTCATGCACCTGGCCGCCAAGGGGGTCATCACCAACCGCAAAAAAGGGTTGAACGAGGGCAAGATGGTGGCCTCAGCCGCCATCGGCTCCGAAAACCTCTACGAGTTCCTCCACGACAACCCGGGCATTGACTTCATGCCCAGCGACTACGTGAACAATCCCGGGATCATTGCCCAGCACCACCGCATGGTTTCCGTCCAGCTGGCCGAGAGCATCGACCTCACGGGCCAGGCCACGGCCGACGCCCTGGCCTACAACAACTACTCGGGGGTCACCGGCATGGTGGACTTCCTCCGGGGGGCGGCCCAGTCCCCCGAGGGCAAGGCCATCCTCATGCTGCCCTCCACCACGGCGGACGGGAGGAAAAGCCGCATCGTGCCCGTGGTGGAAGGGGCCGTGGTGGTGTGCCGGGGCGACTTGCATTACGTGGTCACCGAGTTCGGGGCCGCGAACCTCTTTGGCAAGACCCTGGGGGAGCGGGCCCTGGCCATGATCTCCATCGCCCACCCGGATTTCAGGGAGGAGCTTTTCTACGAGGCCAAGGAGGCCGGGCTCCTGGGACCGGAGCGCACCCTGTCCGACTCCCTGTACGGCGTGTACCCCTCCGCCCTGGAAAAAACCCTTGAGGTGGACGGCGGGAAGATCCTCCTCCGGCCCATCAAACCCACGGACGAGCGTCTGGTTCAGGATCACTTCTACAACCTGGACAAGAAGGACGTGGTGGCCCGGTTTCTCCACGAGAAGGCCAGCTTCTCCCGCATGGAGCTGGGCGGCGTGTGGGAGGTGGACTATTCCCAGGACTTCGCCGTGGTGGCCGTGGTGGGAGAGCTGGGATTCGAGGAGGTGGTGGGCATCGGGGGATACATAACCGACCCGGCCAAGAACCTGGCCGAGGTGAGCTTTTCCATCTCCCGGGGATGGCAGAAGAAGGGCCTGGGCAAGGCCCTCATGAACACGCTGGCAGAACGGGCCCGGGAAGGCGGGCTCTACGGGTTCTATGCCCACACGGCCCCGTCCAACCGGGCCATGATCCGCCTTTTCCTGTCCCTGACCTACAAGGTGCGCACCACTTTTGACGGCGACACCCTGGTGCTGTCCTGCCGGTTCTCCGAGCCGGCCCCGGAAAAGACGGCCGAGGAGCACCCGGCCTGATGGCCGGGCGGGATGAGGCGCGGCATCCCGGCAGACATGGAACCGCGCCCCCGGCCGCCGCCGGTGCATGGACCTCTTCTTTCCTCCGAACCGTATCCACATTGAACCCGGGAACCGGGCCGCCATCCGTGCCCGAGCCGTGGGGGAGCCCATGGAGGCTTTGGAAAAGCCCGGCCCAGGGAGGCCGAACCTCGTGGAAACCTTTGCCCGGATCTTCGCCCAACACCCGGACCCGGTTTTCGTGGCCGATGACCAGGGGCGCGTGGTGTACTGGAACCCGCCGGCCGAAAAACTCATGGGCCTCCCCTTTTCACCGGTCAACAGCCATTCCGCGAAAAGGGAGGTTTCCCAGCGATTCCACCCTGGCCTGGACGCCCTGTTCTCCGAGTGTGTGGCCGGAGGCGAGGCAGCTGTCCGGTGGGTCCTGCCTCTGCCCCTGGACCCCACAGACGCGCCCCTGCGCCTGGATCTCGTACCCCTGTGGAAGGACGGCCGGGCCGTGGGGGCCTGGGGCGTGTGCCAGGTGCCCCGGGAGACCGGGAAAATGGCCCCCTCCCCGGGCGGAGACGGCGACAGCCTCCTCATTCGCCGCATCAACTCCTTCCTGTTGAACATGATCGAGAGCACGGTGAATGGCATCGTGGTCATGGATCCGGCGGGCAAGGTGCTCATCTTCAACCGAAGCATGGAGAAGATGACCGGGTTCGCGGCCGAAGAACTGGTTGGGGTGCCCGGGGCCCTGGATCTCTTTTACGGCCGGGAAACCGCCGAGGCCAATCTGATGGCCATGCGAAAGGGGAAACACGGTCCCCCTGGACGTCTGGTCATGCACGAAACTCTTCTGAAGGACCGCCACGGCAACCGCATCCCCGTGTACCTCTCCGCAGCCATTATCAAGGAAGAAGGCAAGGAGACGGGGAGCGTGGGGGTGTTCTCCGACCTCCGGGACCAACGGCGTATGGAGGGGGAGCTTCGGGCCGCCCACCAGGCCCTGGTGGAGGCGGACCGGACCGCAGCCCTGGGCCGGCTCTCCGCGTCCGTGGCCCATGAGATCAACAACCCCCTGTCCGGGGTCCTCATGTTCGCCGAGCTCCTCATGATGCGCCTGGAGGATGATCCCGAGGCCTCGGCGGACGTGCGCCAGATCCTGGACCAGACCCATCGGTGCAAGACCATTGTCCAAAACCTTCTGGGCTTCTCCCGCAAATCCAAGGGCCAGAAGGAACTCTTCAGCCTCCACGAGGCCTTCCAACAGTGCCAGGCCATCATAAGCCGGGAAGCGCGATTTTCCAGCGTGGAGGTGGATTGCGACTTCGATCCGAACCTGCCCCCCTTCCTCGGGGACCGGGTCCAGATCCAACAGGTGTTCACCAACCTTCTATTGAACGCCGCCGACGCCCTGGAGGGCCGGGGCCGCATCACCGTTACCACCCGCTACAACCGGAGGAAAAAGGTCTTCACCCTTCGTTTCGCGGACAACGGCCCCGGAATCCCGGAAAAGGATCTGCCCCGGGTATTCGAAAGCTTCTACACCACCAAGCCCGTGGGCTACGGCACAGGCCTCGGCCTTTCCATCAGCCAGGATATCCTCCATGCCCACGGAGGTCGGCTCCAGGCCGAAAACCTGCCCGGCGGCGGATGCGCCTTCACCATCACGATCCCTCGGGAGGCACCGTCTTAAGCCCCGGCAAAGACCCGCGGATTGAATCCTTGGGATTCCGGAACCCGTTGAATGCCGGAGGATGGCCGGAGCAAGTGCAACACCGCAGATCGCGTTTTTCAACAGCCTGTTAGCGGGAGACTTCCATGAGCAAGAGCCAGGTAAAAAGCGTCCTTGTGGTGGATGACGAGGAGGTGGTGCGAGCGGGGATTTCCCGCATCGTGGGCCGCCTGGGCATCGGGGTGGACGAGGCGTCCGACGGCGAAACCGCTATAGGGATGATGGCAAAAAAGCCCTACGACGTGGTGTTCCTGGACATCCGCATGCAACGCATGGGGGGGATGGAAGTCCTGGGGTGGATCAACCGCCACGCCCCCAACACCCTGGCGGTCATGATCACGGGCATCTCCGAGCCGGACATGGTGATCCAGTCCATGAAGCTGGGGGCCTTCGACTACCTGGTGAAGCCTTTTGGCGTGGAGGACATCGAGTACATGATCGAGCGGGCGGCCGCGGGCGTCATCCCCATGGCCGTTGCCAAACCCCCCGGCGACTTCCTCCAGGCCGGACCGGATCGGGTCATCCTGGGGTCGTCCCTTCCCATGCAGAAGCTCTTCACCCGCATCCTGAAGGTGGCCCCCACGGACTCCACGGTCCTCATCACCGGCGAGAGCGGCACGGGCAAGGAGCTGGTGGCCCGGGCCATCCACTGGCACAGCAACCGGAACGAGCGGGAATTCGTGCCCGTGGACTGTTCGGCCCTGGTGGAAAACCTCCTGGAAAGCGAGCTTTTCGGCCATGTGAAGGGTTCCTTCACCGGCGCGTTCATCAACAAAAAAGGCCTGTTTGAGCTGGCCAACAACGGCACCTTTTTCTTCGATGAAATCTCCAACCTTTCCATGGAGATGCAGGCCAAGCTGCTGCGGGTGATCCAGGAGCGGGAGTTCTCCCAGGTGGGGGGGCAGTCCCGCATCAAGGTGGACATCCGCATCATGGTGGCCACCAACCGCGATCTCAAAACCGCCATCGCCCAGAACAAGTTCCGGGAGGACCTCTTCTACCGCCTCCACGTCATCCCCATCGATCTCCCCCCCCTCCGGGAAAGGAGCGGCGACCTCCCGGCCCTGGTGGCCCATTTCATCCGGCGAATCGCCAGGAAGATCGGCCGGGAGGAGCCCCAGGTGTCCTCCGGGGCCATGGAGATCCTGGAGACCTACCCCTGGCAGGGAAACGTCCGGGAGCTGGAGAACACCATCGAGCGGGTCCTCATCCTGGAAGACTCCGACGTGATCCTCCCGGAGCACCTGCCCCAGGAAATCCGCCAGAACACACGGGAGTTCACCCCGTTCCACGACAAGCTGGTGTGCTTGAAGGATCTGGAATGCCAGTACATCGCCCACGTCCTGGAAAAAACCGGCGGCGGAATCCAGAAGGCTGCGGCCATCCTGGGCATCAACCGCAAGACCCTTTCCATGAAGATGAAGAAATACGGATTGTAAACCGCTCTCCGCCCTTTTCCGGGACCCGGATTCCCGCGCCATGGATCAAGGTTTTTCCTCCACGAGAGCCAAAATGATCCTTGCGGCCATCCTGGTGGCTGCGGCCGGATTCATGGCCTTTTCCCCCTGCCTCACGGCGGATTTCGTTTTCTGGGACGACGATCTCAGCATCTACGGCAACGAACTCATCACCCGCCTGGACGCGGAACATTTCCGGCGCTTCTTCAGCTTCCAGCCCGCCACCCTTTCCAAGTACGCGCCCCTGTACTGGATCTCCCTGGCTGCGAACCGCGCCCTCTTCGGCGGCGGGCCCTTTTCCTTTCACCTGATCAACCTGGTATTCCACGCGGCCGGCGGCGTGCTGCTCTTCCTGATCCTCCACGCCCTGCTCCTTCACGCCTTCCCCGACGAAAGGGAAAGGGTCCCCGCCGCCGCCCTTTTCGGGGCCATGCTGTGGGCGGTCCACCCCCTGCGGGTGAACGCCGTGGCCCTGGCGGCCAACCGGTCTTACAGCCAGGCGGCCCTGTTCCTCCTGGCCTCTTTTTTCCTGTACCTCTCCGCCTCCCTCAAACGCCCGGACCGGGGTTCCCTTTTCGCCCGGCCCGGTTACTGGGGGTCCTTGCTGTTTCTATCCGTCTCCTTGTTCAGCTTCCCCATGGGGCTGGGGTTTCCGGCCGCCTGCCTGGCCCTGGACGTGTGGCTGTTCAGGACCTGGCGGCTGCCGGGGCGGGTGCTGGCGGAAAAAATCCCCCTGGCGGCCGTGACCGCCCTGGCCCTGGCGGCGAACCTCGCCGTGAGATCGGATTTTCCGGGTCCCCTCACGGCCGGGCTTCCCCTGGATTCCCCGCTCTTCCAGGCGGCCAGGGCCTTTTTCATGTGGGGCTTTCCCCTGGGAAAAACCCTCCTGCCCACGGGGCTCGCCCCGCTTCCCACCCTTTTCCTGAACCCCGCGCCGCCCCTGTGGCCCTTTGTCCTCTCCATCCTGGCCGTGTGGGGAATCTTCGTCCTGCTTTTCCTGGCGAGGAGACGGTTCCCGGGCCTTTTCCTGTCGTGGCTCACCTACCTGGCGCTCCTGGTCCCGGTCCTTTTGGAGAGCTTTCCCTCGGAACGGTACACCGGCCTGCCGGCCGCAGCCCTGTCCCCGGCCGCGGGGGCCGGGTTTCTCCTGTTGATGAGCAGGGCGTCCGGGCATCCGGCATCCAGGAGAATCCTCCAGGTTTCAGCCTGGCTGGCCGTTCTCCTTCTCCTGATCCTCAGCATGGGCCATACGGCCATCTGGAAAAACAGCGTGTCTCTTTTCGAGCACATCCTGTCCCGGGAGGAGGACCGGCCCTATCATGCCTCCGTCCACACCCGCCTGGGGATGGTGCTCATCAACCAGGGAGACCTCGCCAAGGCCCTCCATCATTTCGACC
>JAHJUF010000258.1 GCA_018829095.1 Pseudomonadota bacterium
CAGCACGCCTTCGGGGATGACGATGACCCCGTAGGATTTCCCCGCGGCGGCCCGGCGCACCACCGCGTCGCACACCACCCGGGAGAGGTGCCTGAGGGTCATGCCGTAGGCTGTATAGTCCACGGCGCCCTGCTTTTCGGCCGCCCGGATGCGGGCCTCGTCCACATAGTCGGCCATGTCCTCGCCGATGAGCGTCACGTTGGGGTGGGCCTGGAGGGCCACCTCCAGGGCGAGGTGGCTGGCCACCCGGCCCATGACCTTGCAGATGTGCCAGTATTTCACGTCCGAGGAGGCGTCCGTGCACAGGTTGGAAACGGACCGGGCAAAGGAGCGGGCCGCCGTGTGGAACCCGAAGCTCATGGCGCACAGGACGTTGCCCGCCGTGTCCCGGACCTGGATATCGCCGTCGATGGTCTTGGGCACGCCGATGATCTGGATGCCGTCGGAGAACAGGTCCTGGGCCAGGAAGGCCGCGTTGGTGTTGGAGTCGTCCCCTCCGATGACCACCAGGGCGTCCAGGCCGAGACTCTTCATCGTGTTCTTGGCCCGGTCCATTTTCTCCCGGGTGTCGATCTTGGTGCGGCCGGTCTTGATCATGCCGAAGCCGCCCGTGTTCCGGTAGCTGTCCGAAATCTCCCGGGTGATCTCCTTCCAGTCGCCTTCGATGACCCCGTCCGGGCCCAGGACGAAGCCGATGACGCGGTTTTCCGGGTTGGCGCGCTTGGCCGCATCGAAGATGCCCGCGATGACGTTGTGCCCGCCCGGGGCCGGGCCGCCGGAAAAGACCACGCCGATTTTCCGGGGGCGTTTCCAGAATTCGGCCTGGTCCGGGTCCGGGTCGGGCTCGGCGGTGATGGCGTACACGGGCTGATCCATGATGTCCGGGAGTTTCATCCGGGCCTCGGGGTCGGTTTCGAACCGGAATTGCTCCTGGGGGACCAGGCGGGTGCAGGGGTTTTTGAACACCGGGCAGACCGGGGGGATCACCCCGCACCGCTCGGCCATGGCCGGGATGAGGTCGGCCGTGAGCGCCCTTATCCCCTCGCTTTCCAGGAGCTTTTTCCGTTTCTCGTCGTCCGCCTGGGAGGCGGGGTTGCCTGGGGCCGTCTGCATGGTTTCGCCTTCGCTATACCTGGATGGGGACGCCGTGGGCCCGGTCCTCGGTCAATATCTCGAAGGCGGCCCGGTTGGCGGTGGTAAGGATCTGGGTGCGTTTCCCCAGGGTCACGGTGAGTTCGCAGGCCGCTATCTTGGAATTCAAGCAGTGCTTGATGCCCCCCGGGGGATTGTAATAGGTGAGCCCCACGAAGTCCTCGGGCCGGGCGTGGATGGTGCCGGAAACCTGGATGTCCGGGCCCCGGGTGGAGAAGTTCCACGTGAAGTAGTTGAAGGAGCCCTGGGCCGCGAAACTCTTCATGAGCCCGTTCAAGGGGTACTCGATGCCTTGGTGGCGCAGGACCATGACGGTCATGAAGGGCGTCCACACGGGCCCGAACTTCAGTTTGGCCGTTCCCGCCTCGAAGAAGCTCCCCGGGGCGTTGTCGAAACCCGCCACCTGGCCCCAGGCATAGAGGTCCGTGTGCTTGGACCCCCAGTTGTGGTTCTGGCTCCCCACCCAGTCCTTGATTTCCAGTTTTTCGCCGTCCAGGGTGATGGTGCCGGAAAATTTGGCCATGGGGCGGGCCACCAGGGCCTTGGCCTTGGGCAGGGGCTTGTTGTAGAGGTTCAAGGGCAAAAGGAATAGGGGCCGCTCGCCATCGGTGTAGGAGAGGTCCCAGATCATCTCGTGCTTGGCGGAGGTGGCCCGGCCCTGGAGGGACCCGGGGGTCAGGACCGATTCCCCGATGCGGACGTTCAAGCCGTTGGGGTCGAAAAGGCAGTCCTTCAGGGGAAACTCGTCCTTCACGGCGCGGTGGAGGTTCTTTTCACCGTCAAAGACCATGCCCCATATCTCTCCCATGCCGTGTTCGGGGCGGCCCTTGGGGATGAACACCGTGTAGCGGATCCAGAAGGCCAGGGGCTTTTCGGGGTGGTTGGCCCGGAGAAAGTAGGATTCGTAGTGGCCTTTTTTGTCTCCGGGCCGGTACCGGGCGTTGTTGGCCGCCATGGCGGCCTTTTCCGTGGAGTCCGTCATGTTCGCCTCCTCCCGGGGGCACGCGGCCCCCCGGGCCCGCCCCCGCCGCCGAGTTTTCAGGAAATGCCCCGGGCCGAAATCCGGGCGTTTGCAGGGGGTTGCGCCCCCGTGGCCGGTGTTCCGGGCCCATCCGGACGCACCTTACCCCACCGGCCCGGGGGGTTCAACGGCAAAATGGCATGTCCCAGCGCCGGCCCTGTGTC